>NZ_JAOBZT010000010.1:0-83718 GCF_029839005.1 Stenotrophomonas sp. GD03958
ACCGCGGTTGTTGCCGCCGCCGCGTTCCTGCTGTTGCTGCCCGCCGCCCTGGTTGCCGCCCTGGTTGCCGCCACCGCGACTGTTCTGGCCGCCTTCGCGGCCGATGTCAGCCATGTGCTGGCGGTCCTGGCTCACTGCTTCGCCGCCCTTGCGGCCGGCTTCGCGTGCTTCTTCCGAGCTGAATTCGTGGGCGTTGCCTGACTCGTGCGCGGCACGTCCACCCTTGGCGGCGATCTCGCGCTGCTTGTCCTCGTCCATCGAAGCGAAACCGCGGTTGCTGGTGCCCTGGTTCTGGTTCTGGTTGGCCATGGAAGTCTCCTTGGGTTCAGCCGCCTCATTGGCGGCAGCGACCATCTTCCAGATCCGGCGCTAGACGGCGGTGGCATGACCGCCAACGTCGTGTCATCCGGAAGGCTCTGATTCCTCATCCGTCCTCCACGAACATCCCTGCACGCGTGCGCACAGTGGCAGACACACGTTCCGCGGCCCAACCGTGCGTCAACGCGATGCGGAAGGTACACGCCACAGTTCGACGCAGCCTCCACACCGGTCTCACCGCGCGTACGATCGGTGTGGCTAAGGTAGAGCGGTCTGCAACAACCGGTGGTGCCATGCCCTTCAGAGCGATTGCCTATGTAAGTGAAGCCTCCCGCAACCTGACGGAACAGCGGCTGCAGCAACTCGTGGCGGAGGCGGTGCAGTTCAACGAGTCCGCCGATGTCACCGGCACATTGCTGTTCGATGGCTCGCGCTTCCTGCAGTACCTGGAAGGCCCGGACGCAGGGGTCAAGGCGGTGTACACGCGCATTCTGGCTGCAAGCAGCCACAGCGGAATCGTCGAACTGAACCGGGGCAGGGTGGGTCGCCGACAGTTTCCGCGCTGGCGAATGCGCAGCGTGCGGGTGGATGAGCTCGCGCTGGGAAAGATCGCCATTTCCGACTGGACCGGCTTCGTGCGCAGCGCCTCGGCGCTGCAGTCGGGCACCAGCGCCCTGGATCGACTACTGTCGGTCTCGCAATCGCAGACGGAAGCAAGCGCGGGTGGCATCATCGAACCAGACGGGCAGCTGGCACGATGAAGGCCACAGCCGCCCCGGTTGCGTCCGGCCCAGCACGCGTCGGTTGTGCGGGATGGTCGCTGCCGCGGGCGGATCAGGAAGCGTTCGGCGCGGGCGACAGCCTACTGCAGCGCTATGCCACTCGCCTGTCGATGGTGGAGATCAACTCTTCCTTCTATCGATCGCACCAGCCCAGGACTTACGCGCGATGGGCGGCGAGCGTGCCGGAGGGCTTCCGGTTCGCGGTGAAACTGCCGCGAGAGATCAGTCATGAGCGTCGGCTGCGCGACCCAATGCAACCGCTCGAGCGGTTCCTTGAAGGCGTGCTGGAGCTGGGTGAAAAGCTCGGTCCGTTGCTGCTGCAGTTGCCGCCGAGCCTGGTGTACGACACGGCCACGGCCAGCGCATTCCTGCGGGGCCTGCGCGCGCGCACCCAGGCCGATGTGGCGTGCGAGCCGCGCCACCCCAGTTGGTTCACGCCGGAAGTGGATGCGCTTCTGAGCGCGCATGGTGTTGCACGGGTAGCCGCAGATCCGGCACGTGTGCCGGCGGCAGCGGTTCCCGGCGGTGATCGTGCGTGGAGCTACTGGCGCTGGCACGGCCAGCCGCAGATCTATCGCAGTGCGTACAGCGAACAGGCCCTGGCGGAACTGGCGCAAGGGCTGCGGCGCGAAGCTGATGCGCAACGGCCGGCCTGGTTCGTACTGGACAATACAGCACTGGGCCATGCCACCGGCAACGCACTGCGCCTGCAGGCGCTGCTGCAGGAGAACGCCCATGCCTGAAGGTCCTTCCATCTTACTGCTGCGCGAAGCCACTAGCCATTTCAAAGGGCACGTGGTCCGCACCGTCTCCGGAAACAGCCGCATCGACCTGTCGCCGCTGCAGGGCCGAAGGGTCAAGGCGGTCCGCAGTTGGGGCAAGCACTTCCTGCTGGAATTCAGCCGCCACACGCTGCGCATCCACCTGATGATGTTCGGCAGCTGGCGCATCGACGAACGGAAGCCAACCCCGGCGCGTGTATCCCTGCTGTTCGACAATGGCGAGCTGAACTTCTATGCGTGTTCCGTGCGGCTGATCGACGAGCCGTTGGACGATGTCTACGATTGGCGCGCGGACGTCATGAACGATGTCTGGGATCCGAAGTTGGCCCGGCGCAAGCTGAAGGCCCTGCCGGACGTCATGGTCTGTGACGCGCTTCTGGACCAAGCGGTCTTTGCCGGCGTGGGCAACATCATCAAGAACGAGGTGCTGTTCCGGATAGGCGTGCATCCCGCCACCCGCTTGGGCGACCTGCCGCCACGCAGGCTTACCGCGCTGATCGAACAGGCGCGCGCCTACAGCTTCGACTTCCTGGAATGGAAGCGGCGCTTCGAACTGAAGAAGCATTGGCAGGTGCACACGAAGAAGGTCTGTCCCCTGTGCGGTGGCCCAATCAGCAAGCTCTACATGGGGACCACGCGGCGGCGCACGTTCTTCTGCCCCAATGATCAGGTGCTCTACGGGCACTGAGGCCGCCGTCCGTGGCAGCCGGGTTCCAAGGCGCGCCGATCAGGCGGCCTGCGCGGCCTTGGCGTTGCCGCCGCCCTTGGCCAGCAGGGTCAGCTTTTCGTCGGTGGCCTTCTCTTCCTCAAGCGTCTCCAGCAGCAGCGGCAGGGCGTCCTTGTAGCCCAGCTGCTTGGCCAGCGCGGCAATGGTCCCGTAGGACGCAATCTCGTAATGCTCGACCTTCTGCGCGCCGCCGATCAGCGCAGCATCCCGCACCGGGCCCTTGTCGATGCTGTCGATCACTTCCTTGCCTTCCTCCACCAGGCCCTCCATCGCCGCGCACTTGATGCGCTTCAGGCGAATGCCCAGGATCTCGACAACCTGGTCGATGCGTTCGATCTGGCCCTGGGTCTCTTCCAGGTGCGTCTCAAACGCCGTGGCCAGATCCGGATTCTCGGCCGCACGGGCCAGGCGTGGGAGGGCCTTGGTCAGCTGCTTCTCGGCGCTGTAGATATCCGAGAGTTCGTGGATGAACAGGTCTTCCGCCGTCTTGATAGCCATACTGGGCTCCGCAGTGAGTGGAGCGATCAGCGTAGGGTCTTCCCGGTTGCGATCAGGCAGGTGCCAGGTGAAGGCGGCATGTGAAGGTCCACGCGAACCGTGCGCGTGCCCTTCACGATGCGGGATCCGCCACTCGAATTGGCGCCGGTGCCGCTAGGCCTTCGCCATGGCTTCACAATGGCATCGCCTCGTGCCCATGTACCGGCCGGTACGGTCACTTCACGCCCGACCACGCGTGGAGACTCCCATGAGCGATGACAAGCAGAAGACCGGTCGCCCGGACCGGGATCGCATCAACGTCAACGAAGATTACGAGCTGCATTACTGGACCACCACGCTGGGCGTGTCCGCCGAGGAACTTCGTGCTGCTGTGGCGGCGGTAGGACCCACCGCCGTTGCTGTCCGCAAGCATCTGGGAAAATAGCGCGGAGTTGCCCATGTCCCTGGTCGAGTACCGCCGCAAGCGCAGTTTTGACAAGACCAAGGAGCCCGAGCCGGGCAAGGCGCTGCCGAAAGGGCAACGCGCCATTTTCGTGGTGCAGCTGCACCATGCCAGCCGGAGGCACTATGACTTCCGCCTTCAGGTAGGGGACGCGCTGAAGAGTTGGGCCGTGCCCAAGGGGCCCAGTTACGACCCGAAGGTCAAGCGCATGGCGGTGGAGGTGGAAGATCATCCTGTCGACTATGCGGCCTTCGAAGGCGAAATCCCCAAAGGCCAGTACGGCGGTGGCCATGTGGCCCAGTTCGACCATGGCGTGTGGGCGACGCAGGGCGACCCGGAAGCGCAGCTCGCCAAGGGCCATCTGCGATTCGAACTGTTCGGCGCCAAACTGAAGGGCGGATGGCATCTGGTCCGCTCCGGGAAGCCGGCGCGCCAGCCGCAGTGGCTGCTGTTCAAGGACGACGACGAATTTGCCAGCGACATCGAGGCAGATGATCTGCTGGCGGATGTCGCTGAAGCGCCCGCGGAGGATCTGAAGCGGGCCGGGTCAGGCAAGAACGCGAAGAAGCGGCTCACCGCGGTACCCGCCAAGCGTACCCGGCGAACGAACTGGGCGAAGAAGGCGCTGGCGCTCAGCAAGGCAAGAAAGGCCGCAGCGCCGTCCGGTCCATTCGAACCGCAGTTGGCCAAGCTGGGAGACGCGCCGCCCCAGGGCGAGCAGTGGGTCCACGAGATCAAGTGGGACGGGTACCGCATCCTCGCCACGGTCGCCAAGGGCAAGGTGCAGCTGTGGTCCCGGAATGCACTGGAATGGACCGGCAAGATCCCCGAGATACGTGACGCAGTGGCGGCGCTGGGCCTGACTTCAGCCGCACTGGACGGTGAGCTCATCGCCGGCGCCGGCACCAAGGAGGACTTCAACCTGCTGCAGGCCACGCTCTCCGGCGAGCGCCAGGGCGTGCTGACGTATGCCCTGTTTGATCTGCTGCATCTTGATGGCGTGGACGTCGCCGATGCGCCGCTCCTGGAGCGCAAGGCCTTGCTGCAGTCCATGCTGGAAGGGCAGGGCAGCCCGTTGGCGTTCAGTTCCCATGTGCAGGGCGATGGCGACGAGGCCTATCGCCTGGCCGGTGAGCAGCATTTCGAAGGCATCATTTCCAAGCGCGCCGACGGCAGCTACCACAGCGGCCGCAGTGATGACTGGCGCAAGACCAAACAGCTGGCCAGCGACGAGTTTGCGGTGGTGGGCTACACCGCACCCAAAGGCAGCCGTGCCGGCTTCGGCGCGCTGCTGCTGGCCCGTCCAGATGCGGAGCACGGCTGGCTTTACGCCGGCCGGGTGGGGTCCGGGTTCTCGGACGAGCTGATCGGCGACATCAGCAAGCGCATCAAGGGCGGTGGCGGCCGCAAGCCAACCGCGTACGTGCCCACCCAGGACACCGATCTGCGCGCTGCTACCTGGTTCGAGCCGCGATTCGTGGTGGAGGTCTTCTACCGCGGGATCGGCGGGCAGAAGCTGTTGCGCCAGGCGTCGCTGAAGGCGGTGCGCGCGGACAAGGATATCGCCAACCTCGCCGATTCCGATCGCGCTGGAACGGCCCTGGCGGCGGCGCGCACACCGGCACCCCCGCGGCCTGCGCGCAAGACCAGGCTGGCACCGGTGGCGGATCGCGCGCCGCCATCGCTGTCCTCGCCGGGCAAGATCCTGTTCCCCGGCGACGGTTACACCAAGCAGGACGTGTGGGACTACTACACGGCAGTGATGGAGCACCTGCTTCCCGAGGTGATTGACCGCCCGCTCTCGATCATCCGATGCCCCAGTGGCGCCACAAAGCCCTGCTTCTTCCAGAAACACCATACGGCCGGGCTGGAGCTGGTCGACGCAGTAAAGCTCAAGGAAGAAAGCGGGGTGAACGCGCATTACCTGGTGGTGCGTGACCCGGCCAGCCTGCTGGAACTGGTGCAGTTCAACGCATTGGAATTCCACCCGTGGGGCAGCCACGCCGAAACGCCCGACAAGGCCGACCGGGTGGTGTTCGATCTGGATCCAGGAACCGGCGTTCCCTTTGCCGAGGTCAGGAAAGCGGCCACCGACATCCGCAAACTGCTGGCGCAGCTGGAACTGGAGTCGTTCCTGCGGGTATCCGGCGGCAAGGGCCTGCACGTGGTCGTGCCGCTCGATCCGGGATGTGATTGGGACCTGACCAAGCGCTTCGCCAGAGGCTTCGCCGAAGCGCTGGCGCAATCCGAGCCCCAGCGGTTCGTGGCAACGGCCACCAAAAGCCTGCGCAACAAGCGGATCTTCGTCGACTACCTGCGCAACGGGCGCGGTGCAACGGCGGTCGCGTCCTACTCGCTGCGGGCCAGGCCGGGGGCGCCGGTGGCGCTGCCGATTGCATGGAGTGATCTGTCAAAACTCAAGCGCGCCGACGGGTTCACGATCAAGGATGTGCCGGCAAAGCTCAAACGACGCCGCAAGGACCCGTGGGCCGGCATCGGGCAAGTGAAACAGAATCTCGCGCGATGGGCGCAGTCAGACCCGTAGCAAACGGCCAGGGCCTCCATGGCCCGCCGGCCACGGAATCTCTCCGCTGCACAGATGGAGGTGCCCGGTGCGCATCACGCAGTACAGCCGGGCCTCCGGGTCCGCACTGGCAGCAATGTAGTCCAGCGCTTCGGCGAGCATGCGCATGAACTGCTGCTCGGGGTAGAACGCCGCCCATTCCGGCAGCATTTCCTCCATTTGCGCGATGATCAGGTCGAGCTCCAGGTGCGTGCTCACTGCGGGTTCCTCCTTCCGGGCAAGCTGGCAACCGCACCGCAAGGAGGGTGTTGTGGGCCGCACAGCGGACGCAGGCGTGCCGTCTACGCGACGTTCACCACCCCCTGTTCGGCATCGCTACGGCTACGCGTGTGAGGATTTTCTGCACGGACGCACCACGGCTGTTTCACCCCCGGCGGCGTATCAGGGAAGGCTTCCAGCTGACTCTGCAAGGGTGCATTTCATGACCGACCCGTTACCGCGCGCCAGCCTATGGTCCCGTGACAGCGATTCGAACAGCTTTCGCCCACTTGCCGGAACCACGCGGGCGGACGTGCTGGTGGTTGGCGCCGGCATGACCGGCCTGTTGACAGCGGCCCGCCTGGCCGATGCCGGGCTGGATGTGCTGGTGGTCGATGCAGGGCCCATCGGCGGGCGCAATACGGTGATGTCCACGGGCAATCTTTACGCGCCCGTCTCCCGGCTGGCAGAACTGGTCTCGCGCTGGGGCGGCGACACGGCCAGTCGTATCGTGCAGTGGCGGCAGCAGGCGCTGCGCGCCATGGAAACGCTGGTTCATCGCTACGATCTGCGTTGCGGCTTCGAACGCGTGGCCATGCAGTACGGCATGCAGGAGCGCACGCGTGAGGTCACGACGCGATTCGAGCGTGAACTGCAGGCCTATCAGCGCGTCGGCCTGCAGTGCGAACACCAGCAGTCCGGGCTGCCATTCGCATTGGGCCACGCGTTCCGTGTTCCCGATCAGGCGCAGTTGGATCCGTCGGCCTTCTGCAGGGAGCTGGCGCGACACCTAGTGGGCCGGGTGCGCATCCACGACTGGACCCGGATCAACAGCATCGAGGCATCAGCAGGCGTTGCCACCGCCCTTGGCGGCCGCATCCATGCCAGGCACTTCGTGCTCGCCACCCACTCGCCAGCAGGGTTCAACCTGGTGCAGGCCGAGATGGAGGTGTACCGCGAGTACGGCGTGGCGGTACCGGTTGCCAATCCTCCAGCGGCAGGTATTCATTGGATCGCCGATCGGCACCGTTCGCTGCGCGGGGTGCGCGGTACTGATGGCCGCGACTGGCTGGTGCTGGTCGGCGAGACACATCGCACCGGCGAAACCCCGGTGATGGATCCGGCACAGCATCTGGTCGCCGACGCGCGTCGCAACTTCACCGTGCAGGGCGAACCGCTGTGCTGGTCGGCGCAGCAGTTCCGTGCAGCCGACCAGTTGCCCTACATCGGCAGCAGCGCGCACGACAATGTGTGGGTCGCCACCGGCTATGGTCCCGATGGCTTGACCTGGGCGGGCGTGGCCGCTCGTGCGATCACCGAGGGAATCATGGGCACGACCAGCGAGATCGAGAAGCTGCTAAGCCCCATGCGCTTCACGCCAGTGCGCTCGGCGGCCGGCTGGGCCCGTACCAATGGCACGGTTGCACGGCACATGGTGGGAGATCGCCTTGGTGCTGCGCCGTCGCACTCACCCAGCGAGTTAAGCCGTGGCTGTGGCGCACTGCTGGACGTGGATGGAAAGCGGACCGCCGTCTACCGCGATGAGCACGGCCAGCTGCACGCGATGTCGGCGCTGTGCCCACACCTCAAGTGCGTTGTCCAATGGAATGGCCATGAACGCACATGGGATTGCCCATGCCACGGCAGCCGCTTTTCCGCCACCGGGGCGCTGCTGGAAGGCCCCGCCCGGCAGGGCCTCACGCCAGAACCGCTGCAGGCGGAGCAGCCGCTGCAGCGGTGACCCTCAGGCTTCGGCGGCCGCATCCGCCTCGCAGGGCATGCAGCGTTCCTTCTTGGACTTGATGTCTGCAGCGGTCTTCGCCAGTGCCTCGTAACGCTGGCGAATCTCTTCAAGGTGCGCCGGCTCCATCGACTCCAGGTTCAACAACTCCTGGTTGGCGTCCTTGCTGACCCGGATCAGTTCATCCAGCTTGATGTGCAGCGCGGCCGTATCGGCATTCTGCGTATGCTGGATCAGGAACACCATCAGGAAGGTCACGATGGTCGTTCCCGTGTTCACCACCAGCTGCCACGTATCATTGAAGTGGAAGGCCGGCCCGCTGGCGGCCCAGGTGATGATCACCCCCAGCGCCGCGACGAATGCGCCCAGGCTGCCGGACAATCGTGCCGTCGCGGCCGCGACCCGGGCGAAGCCGCGCCGGATCACTCGTCACCTCCCGCGGCCTCCTCATCCGTTCGACGATCTGGCAGCCTGACCCGCTCACCCAGGCGCTTGGCCTGCTCTTCCGGCGTTGGCGCGGCGACGAAGGGGGAGATCGGATCACTGGCAGGGAAGGTTTCCTGCAGCGCTTCGTCATGATTGCGGTGGTTGTGCAGCTTTGCCTGCAGCGGGCTGACAGGATCGGGGCGCTGCGCTTCCGCGTCCGGGTGGGGGAGGTCTTTCTGATCGCGTTGCATGGTGAATCTCCAGGTTGATCACCACCCCTCAGGTGGCGGGCCCAGCATAGGAGTGCGCTGTGAGCGGCCCCATCAAGGGCGGGGCAACGTGGCGTCAAACCTTCAGGCAACACGCGTTAACAATCAGCAGGGTGGAGGAGCCCGGCGTCGGCCGCGGCGGCGCCACGCCATCACCTGGCCCACCACCGCCGTCAACAGCAGCATCGCATTGGTCACCACGAAGACCACGCTCCCCAGCATCGCGCTGTACACCGTGAACAGCGCAGAAGCGGTCATCTGGCCCGCGAACAACCACCTGGATACGGCTTCCGGGTGGGACGACTGCCACTGCTTCACCATCTGCCGGATCAGGGTTGCCATCAGCACCGCCGTGGCGGCCCAGCCAAGTACGTCGGGGTGCATGAGGGCCTCCGATGTGTGGGCACCCCACGCTAGCCCCTGGCTGGGCAACGCCGTACGAAGGGGAGGTGAAGACAACATCCCGCCTCCGGCGCCCTCGCGCCATTCACTCCGCAGCGGCGACAATGGCCCCGCGGGCGCACCATGCGCGATCCGCCCACCGATTGCAGGAATGCTGAGATGTCCAACACCCCCTTTGGCGAGTCGTCATGTGCTGCCGCAGCAAGCGGCCGCATCGAGGTCCGCGGTGCGCGCGAGCACAACCTGAACAATGTCGATGTCTCCATTCCACGCAATGCGCTGGTGGTGTTCTCCGGCGTGTCGGGGTCCGGCAAGTCCTCGTTGGCCTTCGGCACGGTCTTCGCCGAGGCGCAGCGTCGCTATTTCGAATCCGTCGCGCCCTACGCACGCCGGCTGATCGACCAGGCTGGCGTGCCCGATGTGGATGCCATCGACGGGCTGCCACCGGCGGTCGCCCTGCAGCAGCAGCGCGGTGCCAGCAATGCACGCTCATCGGTGGGCAGCGTGACCACCCTGTCCAGCCTGGTGCGCATGATGTACTCGCGGGCGGGAGCCTACCCGGCCCACCAGCCCATGCTGTACGCCGAAGACTTCTCGCCCAACACCCCACAGGGTGCCTGCAGCACCTGCCACGGCCTGGGGCACGTCTATGAGGTGACCGAAGCGCTGATGGTGCCGGACCCATCGCTGAGCATCCGCGAGCGCGCCATCGCCTCCTGGCCACCGGCATGGCATGGCCAGAACCTGCGCGACATTCTGGTCACACTGGGCTACGACATCGATGTGCCGTGGAAGAAGCTCCCGAAGAAGGACCGCGACTGGATCCTGTTCACTGAGGAAACCCCGACCGTGCCGGTCTATGCCGGCTTCACGCCCGCCGAGACCCGCGCCGCGCTCAAGCGCAAGCTGGAGCCCAGCTACATGGGCACGTACACCGGCGCACGCCGCTACGTGCTGCACACCTTTGCCAACACCCAGAGCGCGCTGATGCGCAAGCGTGTGTCGCGCTACATGGAAGGCAGGCTGTGCCCCGCCTGCAACGGAAAGCGCCTGAAACCGGAAGCGCTCTCGGTCACCTTCGCCGGCGTGGACATCGGCGAGTTCCTGCGGCTGCCGCTGGACCAGCTGGCGGCGTTGCTCGAGCCCATCGCGCAGGGCGACTTCAGTGCGCACAGCCACGGCGCGCGTACCAGCAGGCGTGCAACGCCCCGCGATCGCGCCAAGCGGGCAGCAAGTGGCCGCGCGACCCACGAAGGCGCCCCCGACGTGCGCCTGACCTCAGCCTTGTCTGAGGAAAAGCGCCTGGCGGCACAACGCCTGGCGGGTGGGGTCATGGCGCGGGTGGGGCAACTGCGCGCGCTCGGCCTGGGCTATCTCTCGCTGGATCGCGCCACGCCCACGCTTTCGGCCGGCGAGCTGCAGCGCCTGCGGTTGGCCACCCAGCTCAGCTCGTTGCTGTTCGGCGTGCTGTACGTGCTGGATGAACCCTCGGCCGGCCTGCATCCGGCCGACAGCCAGGCGCTGTACGACGCGCTGGAACGGCTGCGCGACGGCGGTAACTCGGTGTTTGTCGTTGAACATGATCTGGAGCTGATACGCCGCGCGCAGTGGCTGGTGGATGTGGGCCCGCAGGCAGGAGAGCATGGCGGACGCGTTCTCTACAGTGGCGAGCCCGATGGCCTGCGCAACGTTCAGGATTCGCGCACGGCGCAGTACCTGTTCGACCGGGTGCCCGCGCCGGCCAGCCGGCAGCGCAGTGCCAACAGCTGGCTGGCGCTGAAAGGCATCCATCGCCACAACCTGCACGGTGTGGATGCGCAGGTGCCGTTGGGATTGCTGACTGCAGTGACCGGCATTTCCGGATCGGGCAAATCCAGCCTGATGGCGCAGGCGCTGCCAGAGCTGATACTGCTGCACCTGGGGCACGAGACGGTAGATGACAGCGCCGACAGCGCGCCCACGGATGGACCCACCGTGATCGAAGCCACGCGCGGCCAGCTGGCCGGCGACGTGGACGCCATCCAGCGCGTGGTGCAGGTGGACCAGAAGCCCATCGGCCGCACGCCACGCTCCAACCTGGCTACGTACACGGGCCTGTTCGACCACGTGCGCAAGCTGTTCGCCGCGACACCCGACGCGCGCCGCCGCCGATTCGATGCGGGCCGCTTTTCGTTCAACGTGGCCAAGGGCCGGTGCGAGACCTGCGAAGGCGAGGGTTTCGTCAGCGTCGAACTGCTGTTCATGCCCAGCGTCTATGCGCCGTGCCCCACCTGCCATGGCGCCCGCTACAACGAAGCCACGCTGAAGGTGCAGTGGAACGGCCGCAACATCGCCGAGGTGCTGCAGATGACGGTGGACCAGGCCCATGGCTTCTTCGCCGAGGAAGAGGCCATCGCCCGCCCGCTGCAGTTGCTGCAGGAGATCGGCCTGGGCTACCTGCGGCTGGGCCAGCCGGCCACGGAGCTTTCAGGGGGTGAGGCGCAACGCATCAAGCTGGCCACAGAGCTGCAGCGCAGCCAGCGCGGGCGCACGCTGTACGTGCTGGACGAGCCCACCACCGGCCTGCATGCATCAGACGCTGACAGGCTGCTGGTGCAGCTTCAGCGGCTGGTGGACGCAGGCAACACGGTAGTGATGATCGAGCACGACATGCGTTCTGTCGCACAGGCGGACTGGGTGATTGATGTCGGGCCTGGCGCAGGCAGCGCGGGCGGCACCATCGTGGCGAAGGGAACACCACAGCAGGTCGCCCGCGCCAAGGGCAGCAGGACCGCGCCGTTCCTTGCGCGCGAGCTGGCTCCACTGTAGAGCCGAGCCATGCTCGGCTAGCGCTCTCCAATACACAGCGCCACATCACCACAATCAGACACCTTGTCAGTGAGCATCTGCGGCACCCGATCCATCCGGCACATCAGCCAGCACCTGTGAGCCTATGGGCAATCAGGACATCCACTGCAGTGCAGGTTGTACTCAACTGGATCGGCAGTGATTCCTGATGCGTCTTTCAGCGTGACCCGCTCCCTCCAGGTGAGAGGCGGCGGTGGGATGACGGGAGGCGGGTAGAGCACGATGGGATAGAAGCAGGTCCATGTGTAGCTGAGCGGGGAGGGCATCTTGTCCGGCAACGTTTCCGTCGCGGGTTCGCAGGGCCCGCTCGGACACACGGGGCGCTCCAGTGTCAACTCTATTGGGAACTTGGGAACCCCCTTGTACGCAACCGGAACGGAAAATGGCCTGAAATAATTCTCTGTACGATCTGCGATGCCGGTAATTTTGAAGGCCTCCGTCAATACGGAAACGCCAAGCACTGAAACCCGCTCGATGGGCATGTAGAACAGGTCATTCTCAAATCCCGTGTCTTCACCGCCCCTGCCGTGAATAACGCCGACCGCCGCATTGTTCGAAAAGACCGGCCCACCGCTGTCACCTTCGACGCTGAGAGGGCCTGGGGAAAGGTTGCGCGCACGGATGTACCTGCCAATGGCTCCATTATGATTGGACCTTGAGTTCATATCTTCAATGGTCCCGCATGCGTAGTGGCCATGAATTCCACTCTTGCAGATCACATCCCCCACATGCATCGAACTGGAGGGGAGCGTGCTGGTTATTTCGAGCGTCTGCGACGGGCCATTGATCAGGGTGATTTCATTTTTCTGTGCGTGGCGTGGGCCTCTGGGCGGCTCCTTGTGCCACTGGACATCGTAGTCGCCTACGTTCTGCTCGCTCTGGAAAACGAGAGGCGCGGTAATGCCCTGATAGGTCAACGTATTGTCACAGTGACCGGCCGTGAGGACGCCGAGCTCGCGATCTGCGTCGAAGACGTTGAAGCCCGTGGTGCAATTGAAAGCAGTACCGGTCAGCTTATGGCCGCCGGAGATGGCGGTAGTGATCGTAAAGCCTTTCACTTGCTTGATCGATATGAAATCAACAGCGCCCAGCAGCGGCCGGAGTGCACGCCTAGCGGCCGCCTCATCCCTCACGTAAAAGGTCACAATGGACCGCTTGATATCGACTCCCGACTCGAACCCAACCTTCTTTGCGAGAAGCTGGGCCTCCGCCTCGGCCTGGGTCGCCAAGAGCATCTCGAACGATTGAGAGGACGTGCGGCCGGTAAAAACAGGATCCTGCGTGTACTTTGCCAGGGTCTCTCTCGGCTTCTTTGTGAACAGCACTACGATTTTGAATTCTGGCTTGTGCTCAACGTACAAGCCACCAAACGTGTCCGGCTCAGACGTCTGAATCCTGGCTTCCAGCGCTGCCGCAGAGATCGATTTCATCGATCTGTATTTTGCTTCGGCCTCAGATACATTGAAAGTTCGCGAGTAGGTGTGTGCCGTGGGGTTGCCAGTTATCGGCTGGCCATGCAGGGAGAACGCGAGCGCACCGAGGGCGGACAGTGCCAGGGCGCGAATGGATTTCGTGCGCAGATGGATCATGGCTGCTCCTTTGCCTGACGCATCAAGTGAATCGTCATGAGTGGGCCCGTGCAGCCGGCCGGGATGCTCGCAGCGAGACTCGAACGGAGCAGTTCGCTGCCATGCCCCCCTCCGAATGGTGCAACGAGCCCGAATTCCATTATTCCGCCAGATCGTACGTCCTGCACCCCTATGGGAGCACCTCCTTTCATGGCCAGCGTGTAGCCATGTGGCCATGCTGCAAGATATGCCGTGCCACCTGGGTCCACGAAGTAGACACAACCATTGATTGGTTTCAGCACCCCCCTGAGCAGTCCCGTTGCAAGGACCCTGCTTTGGGCAGGCGAGAGCGTGACAAGTACCAGTGCTCGGGCATCCTTGGCGCTTGCCGACGGGGCCGCGGATGCGCCGCAGGTAGCCATCAGAAAAAGTAGAGCCGAAAGCATTGCTGAAGAGCTGCCAGAGACCATGCACATCCCCCACCTCCATGTCACAACCGGTAGTTGCACCGCCTGGAATCAAATCGCAGTATCAGCAATTAAGTTGCAGCGGATCTGAAGGTATTGACTTTCCCTGTCATCAACTGTGACCACCTTCACGAACGTGCATTTTCGGGCTGCCCTCTCCATCCCTGTAGCGCGGATTTCTCATGCGAAGCAGGGGTGGGGCATTGCCGGCAGAAACCGAGGTTCTGGCATTACCATTTTCAAGCCCTTGCAGCCGGACCTGGATGAATCCCGCACCTTCCGAATCCGCGCAGGGCTGAGTCTGGCCTGGAACGGGCGCGCGCCAGGGCAGACACTCTGGTATGGGATTGGCTCCGGCGCAGTGCCGGAGCCCCTGCCACTCACTTTTCCTGCAGGAACGTCAGCAGGTTCTGGTTGACCTTGTCCTTGTGGGTGTCGGTCAGGCCATGCGGCGCACCCGGGTAGACAATCAGCCTGGCGCCCTTGATCAGTTTCGCCGACTGGCGGCCTGAGATATCGATCGGCACGATCTGGTCGTCGTCACCGTGGATGACCAGGGTGGGCACATCGAACTTCTTCAGGTCGGCGCGGAAATCGGTGGCCGAAAACGCGGCGATCGAATCGTAGGTGTTCTTGTGGCCGCCCTGCATGCCCTGCGCCCACCACGCATCGATCAGTCCCTGCGACACCTTCGCGCCGGGGCGGTTGAAGCTATAGAACGGGCCCGACGGAATGTCGCGGTACAGCTGCGCGCGGTTCTCCATCTGTGCCTTGCGGATGCCATCGAATACTTCGATCGGCAGGCCGTTGGGGTTGTCGGCGGTCTTCAGCATGAACGGCGGTACCGAGCTGATCAGCACGGCCTTCTTCACCCGCCCGGTGCCATGCCGCCCGATGTAGCGCGCCACTTCGCCGCCACCGGTGGAGAAGCCCACCAGGGTCACATCGTGCAGGTCCAGCGTATTGATCACCGCGGCCAGGTCATCGGCGTAGTGATCCATGTCGTTGCCGTCCCACGGCTGGCTGGAACGGCCGTGGCCGCGACGGTCGTGCGCGATCACGCGGTAGCCATGGTCGGCCAGGAAGATCATCTGCGATTCCCAGCTGTCCGAATTCAACGGCCAGCCATGGCTGAAGGTCACGACCGGGCCGTCCTTCGGGCCCCAGTCCTTGTAGTACAGCTGCACGCCGTCGGCGGTGGTGATGTAGCTGGCGGTGCGCGCGATGGCGGTGACCGGAACCGGCTTGGCCGGTTCGGCGGCCTGCGCGGACAGGCCGGCCTGGACCGAGAGGGCGAGGGCGGCAACCGCCAGCGTACGGGCGAAGGTGTTCATGCGGGAACTCTCATGGGTGGGTGGTGAGACGTACTTTGCGCCTGCAATCAGGAGCCAGGGATATGACAAGTCCGAATTTCTTGATAGATCGTCCTGAGTGCACGGATCCACAGTGGGGTCGACTGGATGATCATCCGAAGCTGCCCGACCTGGGCCTGCGCGCTACCGAACGAGCCAGAGGCGCTTGCAATGGTGGCATTGCAGCCGGTTCCGCATTGCTTCCCGGAACGCAACATGACGTACCCCTTCACGGCGCTACCGCACCTGCGGCGTACTGCCTAGGCTGATCCCACACGGCACCTGCCGTGTTCCGGGCCCATTGCCCGCGCAGTGGCCCGTCTTCCCATGAACTCCGCAGCGCTGGCCTGCCAGGCAACCGTGCCCTGGCGATGTCACTGCCTGCGCCATGGGCAAGCGCCCGGATTCGTTCGCGCCAGCCTTGCATTGCTGCCCGCCAAATGGCTCTTCGTGGAGATCCCTCATGTTCAGTATGGAAAACACCGCCGCGCCCATTGCCCCTGCCCTCGATGAACTGGTGCCCTCGCGCTACGCCCTGAAAGTGGGCGACGTCGAAGTGCTGGTGATCAGCGATGGCGTCCTGCCGTTGCCCACCCAGATGCTCGGCCACAACGTACCGGCGGCCGACCGTGCCGAATGGTTCGAAGAGATGTACCTGCCGCAGGATGCCTTCGACTGGGCATTGAACGTGATGGTGGTGCACAGCGGGGATCGCACCATTCTCATCGATGCCGGCCTGGGCATGGACCCGGACCTGCAGCTGCCGCGCGCCGGCCAGCTGATCCGTCGCCTTGGTGCTGCCGGTATCAACCTGGGCGAAATCACCGATGTGGTGATCACCCACATGCACATGGACCACGTCGGCGGGCTGCTGGTTGAAGGTGTGAAGGAACAGCTGCGCCCGGACCTGAAGATCCACGTGGCCGCAGCGGAGGTGGAGTTCTGGAAGTCGCCGGACTTCAGCCGCACCAACATGCCGCAGGGTTTCCCCGATGCGCTACGCGCCACGGCCAAGCACTTCTGGGCCGAGTACAGCAGCTATGTGCACACCTTCCAGGACGAACAGCAGATCGCCCCTGGCGTGACGGCCCGCCGTACCGGTGGGCATACCCCGGGCCACTGCGTGGTGCGCGTGGCGTCTGCGGAGCACGCCTTGACCTTTGCCGGTGACGCGGTCTTCGCGGTCGGCTTCGACCAGCCGAACTGGCACAACGGTTTTGAGCACGACCCGGAGGAATCCGCACGCGTACGCATCGCTCTGCTGAAGGAACTGGCCGGCACCGGCGAAATGCTGGTGGCTACGCATCTTCCGTTCCCGTCAGTGGGCCGGGTGTCGCTGGAGGGCGAGACGTTCCGCTGGGTGCCGGTGTTCTGGGACTTCTGATCGGATACAGCGCAAGCAGGGGTTTTCGACGGGGCGCATCGGCGCCCCGCTCGAATCCCGCAAGGGCGAGGCCGACAACGGACGCCATCCACACCTGGCGTGGAACTATTGGATGGCGGTAGGGCGAGCCAACCGCTGCAGCTTGTGCGGGTTGCGCTGCACCAGGACCTGCGTGATCCGCTCGCCATCGGTCTCGAAGGCCATCGCCGCCTCCAGAACGCCATCGAAATAGCGCAGCAGTCCCAGCCGTCCGTTGAGCATGGCCGGCACCATCCGCAATTGCGCGCTGCGCCGCAGGTGCGGGGCATACAGCAGCTGGGCAATGCGTGCGCCGCCGAGCATCGGCCCGGGAAAGCTCGTGACGATACCGCCGCCGTCACCCACCAGCTCGGCCGATTCGGCCATCAACGCCTTCATCGTGCGGAAATCTCCACTGGATGCAGCCTCGGCGAAGCGGCGCAGCAGTTTCTGGTGCACGTCCTGCGGGACGTTGTAGCGCGGACGCTCCTGCCTGAGCTGCTGGCGTGCGCGATGCACGATCTGCCGGCAGGCGGCTTCCGTCTTGTCCAGTGTGCGCGCGACCACCGCATAATCCTGATCGAACACATCGTGCAGCAGGAAAGCCGCACGCGCATCCGGGGCCAACCGTTCCAGCACACTGAGGAAAGCGACCGACAGATCGCTGGCGGTTTCCAGCACGTACTCGGGCGTGGCGGTGTCATCGGTCAGCAGCGGCTCGGGCAACCACATGCCCACATAGTGTTCGCGCGCATGCCGGGCCAGGCGCAGGCCATCAATGGCGCGACGGGTGGTGGCCGCCACCAGCCAGGCTTCCGGATTCTCGATCTGTGACTGGTCGGCGCCATGCCAGCGCAGCCAGACATCCTGCACCACGTCTTCGGCTTCGTGCGAAGACCCAAGCATGCGGTAGGCCACGCCGAACAGGCGTGGGCGGAGGCGTGAGAACAGCGCAGTGGATTCGTCCATGCCAGCGTAGACGGGACAGGTCCCCGGATTGTGACACCCGGGAACCTGTCGTTGGTGCCAGCGCCGGACGTGCGATCAGTGCGGCGGCAGCACCGCCGGCTTGCCGATGTCCTTGATCAGGAACACCACGAACTTCGCCGGCTCGGTGGCGCTGGCGTTGCGGCCTACGGTGTGCAGATCGGCCGGGCCCTCATGGAAGGCCTCGCCCGGGCCAAGGGTGACTTCCTTGCCGCCGGCCACACCCATCACGATCCGCCCTTCCAGGACATAGACGAAGCCATGGGCATCGTGGCGGTGGACAGGATCGGCGCCACCCGGCGGGTACTCCACGGTAAGGATCAGCGCTTCCTTGCCGGGCTGCTCCGGCAGGGCGCGGGTCATCACCTCGCGCACCCGGGGCTCGGGCGCTGCAGAGGGTGGGGTGGTGGCAGCGCCGCACAGTGGCAGCAGCGCAAACAGGGCCAGAACAGGACGACGCATGGCAGGTCTCCAAAGCGGTGGAGGAGGGCCGCTGCATGGGGCAGCGGCGGAAGGGTCAGGCCAGGCCGGCCTTGTCCAGGTCAAAGGCCGTATCCAGGGTGCCGGGCGTGGTACGGAAGGCGACATTGGCACGGTTCCAGGCGTTGATCGCCATCACCGCGTGGGTGAGGTCGACCATTTCCTGATCGGACAGCTGGCCGCGCACGCGCGCGTACAGCTCGTCGGGCACACCCTGCGCCGGCAGCTGGGTCAGTACTTCAGTCCAGGCCAGGCAGGCGCGCTCGCGCGGGCTGAACAGCGTTGATTCACGCCATGCCGCCAGGTGATGCAGGCGCAGCGGGCGCTCACCACGCACGGTGGCCTCCTTCACGTGCATGTCCAGGCAGAAGCCACAGCCGTTGAGCTGCGACGCACGGATGTTGACCAGATCGATGATGGCCCCTTCGATCGAGGCGGTGTGGGCGGCATGCGAGTACAGGCCGAGCTTCTTGAACAGTTCGGGGGATTGCGCGGCGTAATCCAGGCGTGCGGTCATGGTGTGTTCCTGTAGCGTGTGAAGGGCACAGCGAGGCTAGGCCTGCATTCGCAATGCCGGTAGGCGGGGGCCGGGCCGCACGCTGTTGCATGAAAAACACCAATGTCCTGTCACAGCGGCCGATGCTCGGCCGTCTGCCGGGCATGGACACCTCATCGCACCTGCGCACCGCATCGCGCCCTGCAAGCGAACAGGTCTGGCAGGCCTTCCTCGCCGCATTGCGCGAACTGCCGCCCGATGCACGTGCGGTGCTGTTGCTGCACGACGTGCTGGGTGCCGGATTCGAGGACATCGTGCCCCTGCTGGGGCTCGATCTTGCCGCGTGCAGGCAACGGTTGGCGCTGGCGCGGAGCCACCTGCACGCACAACGTGCCCGCCTGGAACCAGGCCACCCATGAACGCCCCAACGCCCCGCGCGGCCAGCGACAGCCACGATGCGCTCAATGCGTCCTTCTCCACCAGCTACGCCGGCGTGCTGGCCTTCATTGCAGTGGCCTCCGAGGGCAGTTTCGCGCGCGCGGCCGATCGCCTCGGCATCGGCCGCTCGGCCGTCAGCCGCAGCGTGCAGAAGCTGGAAAGCCAGCTGGGCGTGCGGTTGTTCCTGCGCACCACGCGCTCGACCACGCTGACCCGGGAAGGCGAGCTGTTCCTGGAGGGCTGCAACCCGGGCGTGACCTGCATCCTGCAGGCGCTGGAGGAAATGCGCGACCTGCGCGAGGGTCCGCCGCGCGGGCACCTGCGCATCAGTGCCAGCCACGGCTTCGGCCGGCGGGTGATCGCCCCCTTGCTGGCCGCATTCCGCGCCGAGTACCCGCAGGTCTCTGTAGAACTGCTGCTGGACGAGCAGGCCCCCGACCTGGCCGGTGACCGCATCGACGTGGCGTTTCGCGACGGCCTGCTGGAAGACAGCCAAGTGATCGCCAAGCAGCTGGTGCCGATGCAGCTGGTCGTATGTGTTTCACCAGCGTACGTGCAGGCGTACGGTCTACCGGTGTCGGTGGATGCGCTGTCCACACATGCCTGCATCGGGCGGCGCCTGCCGGGCGGACGCATGCAGCCCTGGGAATTCCGTGTCGACGGTGCCGAAGTGCACCTGCAGCCGCCGGCCACACTGGTGTTCAATGATGCCGACCTGGTCCTGCAGGCCGTCATCGACGGGCTCGGAATCGCCCAGCTGCCCAGCTATCAGGTGCGTGAAGCGCTGTGGGCGGGCAGGGTGGTGACCTGCCTGGATCGGCATGCGCCGCTCGATCGCGGCCACTACCTGTGCTACCTCAGCCGCCGCCAGCTGCCCAAGCGCGTGCGGGCCTTCATCGACTTCAGCACGCAGCGGGTGCGCGCGCTCGAGCTGGATGTGATCTCGCACTGGGAAGCACGCCAGCAGGGCGCCGCTCTAAAGCCAGGCGCACAGCCTGCCTTGGCCTGAGCGTACTGGTGCGTGCCGGGCAACAGTGCGCGGCCCGTCACGTACATACTGCCTCGCGCCCGCGCTACCTACGATGCCTGCACCCGGCCACACCCCAGTAGCCCTTTCACATTCCAGGAGACATGCAATGAAGTTCCTCGTCATCGGTGGTACCGGCCGCATCGGCAGCAGGGTGGTGGAGCGCCTGCGCGTAGCCGGGCATGAGATCGTGGTGGCAGCGCCCTCGACCGGGGTGGATGTGCTGACCGGTGCAGGTCTGGATGCCGCCATGGACGGCGTCGACGTGGTGGTGGACCTGGCCAACTCGCCCTCGTTCGAAGATGCGGCAGTGCTTTCGTTCTTCGTGACCGCTGGCCACAACATACTTGCGGCCGCTATCCGTGCCGGCGTACATCACCACGTTGCGCTTTCCGTCGTAGGCACCGACATGCTGGCAGCCAGTGGCTATTTCCGCGGCAAGATCGCCCAGGAGCGGCTGATCCGCGACTCGGGCCTGCCGTACACCATCATCCATTCCACGCAGTTCTTCGAGTTCTTGCCGGGCATCATCCAGTCCGCCGGCGATGGGGAGACCCTGCGGCTGCCGGCCGCCGACGTGCAGCCGATTGCCGCCGAGGATGTTGCCGAAGCGGTGGCACGCATCGCGCAGCAGCCGCCGGCCAATGGCGTGCTGGAAATCGCCGGGCCGCAGCGTAGCGCGATGGCGGATCTGGCCAGGCAGTATCTGCAAATGACGGGTGATTCCCGGCAGGTCGTTGCGGATGCCCAGGCGCTGTACTTCGGCGCGCCGCTGCAGATCGACACGCTGGTGCCGGTCGGACACGCGTGGCTGGGGCAGGTCGATTTCGACGCCTGGCTGCAGCAGTCCGGGCTGTTGCAGCGGCAGCCTGCCTGAGCGGCGAATCGATCGCCTGCCGCAGCTGCGCCTGATGGAGCCGCGCAATGACCGAGCTGAAGCCTCCTTCGCCCGCCATGCTGGACCGTTACCAGGGCGACGACGTGAAGCCGCTGTACACCGGCCGCGTGCGGGTGAGCGGTGGCCAGGCCCAGCACGGGCGGGCGTCCGGCGTCGTGCGGTCGGACGACGGTGCACTGGCGGTGGACCTGCGCCTGCCGCCGGAACTCGGCGGGCCTGGCGGCGGCGCCAATCCCGAGCAGCTGCTGGCCGCGAGCTACGCCGGCTGCTTTCATGGCGCTCTGGTGCTAGTGGCCGCGCGTGCTGGCCTGCTGCTGCACAACCCCAGCATCGAAGTGGCGGTCACCTTCGCCCGTGATCCGGCAGATGGGCTGTACCTGCTGTCGGCCGAGATCGTGGTACATCTTCCCGGCATGGATGAGAACCTGGCCTGCGAACTCGTTCGCAACACCGAACGCGTCTGCCCATACGCCAAGATGTTCCATCGCGGCGTCAGCCATGTGGTGCATGTTCGGGTCGGCCCGCAGGCTCCGCCTCTGTAGAATCGAGCCACGCTCGACTCCGGGAAGGTCCTGGCCCTGACGATTACACGGCTAGGCCGTATTCCGCCACAACCCAGCTCGGCTACGAGGGTGGCGCCGGCAACCTGGCCGGTGGGGCAGGGGATGCAATGGACATGCAGGCAGGGGGCGAATTCGATCCGTCGGCAAAGACCGATTCGCAGGAACTGACATTCCACTGGCTCTACCAGCGGGTGCAGGGACTGGTTGAGCACAGCATCTACCCCAAGGCGGGCAGGGTGGAGACGTGGGCGTTTCGCATCGGCGTGGGTGCGGCGATCATCGGCATTCTCATGGGTCAGCTTCCGGATCGATGGCTGCCTCTTGGCGTAGTGCTCCAGGTGGTTGTTGCCTGCCTGGCAATCGAAATCGGTGGGTTCATTGTCGGTGGCGTCCTGGCCGCCCGCAGGGGCATTCGCCAGTTCAGCCAGCCGCGGCTCTCGCACGCCCGGGAGATGGATGAAGACTTCGCTCACTGGCAAGCGGTGGTGACCGAGCTTCGCGGATTCCCGCGCGTCCAGCGCGAGCGGCGACTCAAGTTCGTCAGCACATTGCGCACAAACATGATGGAGCGCATGGGCATGATGTATGGGGGCCTGCAGCGGCTTGGGCCATTTCCGCTGCTGATTGCCCTCTACCTGCAGTTCCGCGGATGGAAATGGGGCGACTGGGCGGGCGCTTTTGATGTTGGATTGCTGGGCGCACTACTGATCTTCGCCATGGTGCTGCTGTACGTGCTGGGCTGGATGCTGATCGGCTTGCGTACCCGGCTGGATACCTACGTCGCCCTGCTTGAAGGGTCCATCCACGAACCCGAGCCCGCGCAGCCAACGCCGTTGTAGAGCCGAGCCACGCTTGGCTACTGTGCGCCGGATCGCGCCCCGTCAGGCACCTCACCAGCAACAACCCGCAGCATCCGATCCATCCAGACTCGTCGACTACGTCAACGTTGTCTCCTGGGCCACTTCCTTCCCCTGTTCTTGTTCTGCTTTTCGAGCGCGGTTTAGGAATCGGACGATGCGCTGGTGGTAGTCGCGACGATGGCTGGGTCGGCCTGTGGCTGCCAACGAATGGGTGCCTCCCGGGTATACGACCATCTGCACCGGTTGCCTCGATCTACATGCCAGGCCAGCCATGAGCTCTTCACACTGTCCCGTAGGGCAACGCTGATCTTCCGCTCCGTTGAGCAACAGTACTGGTCCTCTGGCGGACGACACATGGGACAGAGGAGAAAGTCTGCGGTAGCGGTCAGGGCACGCGTCCGGTTGGCCATCCATCGCATACGGGGTGACGTAGTAGCCCGAATCTGAGGTGCCGGCATGTGACTGCATGTTGGCCACGGGCGCGCTGACCACGGCCGCCGAGAAGGTGTCGCTGTGGCATATTGCCCAAGCGCTGAGAAAACCCCCGTAGGATTTCCCTGCACAGGCCACCGTTTCGCCAGCGATCCCCTCCAGGCGCAGCTGCTCAACGATGGATTCGACTTGAGGGAGGTCCAGTTCGCCCCACCGACCGATCAGACGCTTCTCGAAGTCCTTGCCGTATCCGTTTGAACCGACCGGATTGGGCGCCACCACGGTCCAGCCTTCCGCCACTGCCTGATAAACGTAGACGTGCGCAGCGAAGTCCATAAGTGCAACGCTGTGGGGGCCGCCATGGAAATCTACCAAGAGGGGTAACGGGCCCTTCTGCTGCTTTGTAGGCTGTAGAATCCAAGCGTCCACGGACTCCGCCGACCCGTTCCCACTCGGCACCTCAAAGGAGCGCAGGGTGCAGGACACCGGCAGGGTCGCGCTTAACTCTGTATTGAGCGAAGTCAGGCGGCGACGTTCTGCTTCCGGTGCCCACGCTGAGAGGTAGAGTTCGTCCAGCTGTGTGTAGCTAGATGCACCGAGCACCAACGATTCACCGCATGGACGCATCGTTGAAACCTGGTCCTGATGTGCCGGAAGCAAATAGTGTTCTCCGGATTCGAGAGCGACAACGGCCACTTCAAAGCAGCCTCGATGCGTGATCACGGTGGCAATTGATCGGCCATCGGGGGCCCACGCAATCTGCATGCCTTCCAAAGTGAAGGGCAGGACGGGGCCAACCACGCCTTCCTCGTGGGACCAGATGTAGAGAAACGTCGCTGAGTCGCCTTCCCGCTTGTTGCCGGCAAATGCAAGGCGCGACCCATCCGGTGACCAGCACACGCTGGCCACAGTCGCAAAGTCCGCGGTGATCTGCCCATGGTTCGATTCTGGCCCAACCAGCCACAGGTTCACGCGATGACGAAGGCAACCAGAAGATGTTCGTGCATAGGCCAACGTTCGTCCGTCTGGCGACCAAGCTCCCGACCGCACGTCGTAATCTCCTGCTGTCAGGGGAAGCGGCCTCGTGCAGCCTTGTGCGTCCAAGGAGAACAAATGGGTTCGGGTGCCGACTGTATACCCCGTTCCATCCAGCTTGTAGGGCAAGTGGTTGATTACCAGTGGGCGCTGAGCATGCGCGGCATCATCGTCGGGGTCCTCGGCATGGGGAAGGGAGACCAAGGCAAGGAGGCGACGGCCGTCGGGGTGCCATTGCAGGAGACTGGATACATTCAACTCGGACACACCCGCCAGCGCTTGAGCCTCCCCGCCAGTGGTGCGAATCAAATGGGGTTCTGGGCGACCGGCCGAGCCGCGGCTGGATAGGAAGGCGATTGATTGACCGTCGGGGCTTAGCTGCGGGGAGCTGACACCCCCCTGGGACGCCAGCAACACCGGGGCGACTGAACCGGCAGAGGGGGTAAACCAGAGCGAGGACCGATAGTCGTCTGTCCCAGCGTCAGGCGCAGACACTACGTAGGCAAGGCCCGCATTTCGGTGGTGCGAAGACAAAAAAAGCACCTTTCGGTGCTTGAAGAGGCTATCAATCGAGAAGTTCATGGCACCCTCCACCAGATTGGGAAAGGGCGGGTCAGTCGACCCGCCCCCGGCGTAACTCAGCGCTGATTGCGCTCGTTGCGCTGTTCCTGCTGGTTCTGCTCATTGCGCTCGTTGCGCTGTTCCTGCTGATTCTGCTCATTGCGCTCATTGCGCTGATCCTGGTTCTGCTGGTTCTGCTGGTTCTGATTGTTCTGTGCCATGTCGATCTCCGGTAGCACCAAGGAACATCCTCGGCTGCGGGCTCAACATGCGCCGGCGCAGCCTGAAGCGGCGTGTGCCTTCTGTCACCGCAGCGTGACTGACTTGCCCGTCGCTTTGACAAGCTCTAGATGCGGCTGGTGCCAAAGGTCTAGCCCTCAACCCTGTATTTGCTCCTTCCTAATCCCCCATGGCTGGCAATCCCGAGAAGGCACCCCACCCCCGCCAGCTGAGGCTCTCCCGATATGGCGGATTAGCGCCCCGTCCCATGTTCCAAGATCGCTCCATGCCCTGATGATGATTGGTCACAGTGGGACTAGTGGTCAGTACTGATCAGGGATGTTCATCGGGAAAAGGCGGGTGCCGATTTCCAGCCCATACAGGACACTTAAGGGGAACTACACTGCGGCCCGCTTCACCTATCCAGCTTCCACCACGCAACCAGCGCCGCAAATGCCGGCGACGGCTGCCGACGGTTCGGGTAGTAAAGGTGATAGCCGGGGAAGGGGACGCACCACCTGTCCAGCACCGCCACCAACCTGCCTTGCGCGATGTGCTCGGCCACCAGCGGTTCCGGTGCGTATGCCAAGCCCATGCCATCCAGTGCGGCATTGATGACGTGGGTCATGCTGTTGAAGACCAACGGCCCGTCGCCGCGCACGGTGAATTCCTTGCCCTTCTCTTCGAACTCCCACGCATAGATGGCACCGTTCGGGCGATGTCGGATGTGGATGCAGCGATGGTGCGTAATGTCGGCGGGCTTCTTCGGTTTCGGATACTTCTCGAAGTAGTCGGGTGAGCCCACCACGACCAGACGCCAATCAGGGCCAACCCTGACAGCAATCATGTCCTTGCTCAGTGCCTCTCCGAGCCGGATGCCCGCATCGAAGCGCTGCTCCACCACATTGGTGAAGCCGTAATCCACGTAGAACTCAAGCGTAATGTCCGGGTACTCGTCCAGGAATCCGGCAAGCCGCGGACGGATGATGGTCTCCATGGAATCATCCGTGCAGGAGATTCGTAGCGTTCCAGCTGGGCGGTCGCGCAGGTCACCCAGCGCCTCCACGCTGGCACCGATGGCCTCGAAGTGGGGTGCGATGGAACGCATCAGGCGCTCGCCCGCTTCAGTGGGAGAGACATTGCGCGTGGTCCGCGCGAGCAGGCGAATTCCCAGGCGCTCTTCCAGTAGGCGCATCGAATGGCTCAGCGCAGAGGGCGTAACCCCGAGGCGAACGGCGGCCTTGGTGAAGCTCTGCTCCTGCGCCACTACCAGGAACGCTTGCAGATCATGGGTCTTCACGGTGCTCATGGATCAATTGTGAGCGAAACTCAGCAATGCATCAACTTTCAACCGGCTTATCGATGTAGGGGGCGGGGCCTATCGTGGCGACCTGAGTCCCCCCAAACGAGGCCATAAGCCCATGAAACGCACCACGTTGATGCTGGCGCTGCTCGCCAGCCTCTACGTTCCGGCTTCAGCCATGGGCGCTGACACACCGGCGCCAGCCCGGTCCATGGGAGCCGACAACTTCTACCGCAGCCCCACGGTCAAGGGGGAGCGCGTGAGCTTCCACAACCAGTACCAGATGGAGGTGGTGGGTACGCTTTACCGCCCTCAAGGCCTGCCCGACGGCAACCGCGCGCCCGCAGTGGTGGTTGGCCACCCGATGGGCGCAGTGAAGGAGCAGAGTTCCCAGCTCTACGCGCAGAAGCTGGCCGAGCAGGGCTTCGTCACGCTGGCGATCGACCTTTCCTTCTGGGGCGAGAGTGCCGGCGCGCCGCGACACCTGGTGGCGCCGGAAATCTATTCGGACGACATCAGTGCGGCCGTGGATTTCCTGAGCACGCAGTCCTTTGTCGATCCGGACCGCATCGGCGGCCTGGGCATCTGTGGCAGCGGCAGCTTTGTGATCAGCGCCGCCAAGATCGATCCACGCATCAAGGCCATCGCCACGGTCAGCATGTACGACATGGGCGCGGCAGCACGGCAGGGGCTGAACAGTGGCCAGTCGCTGGAGCAGCGCAAGGCGGTGATCCAGGCCGCAACAGACCAGCGTCTGGCCGAATTCAAGGGCGGGCCGCCGGTGTTCGTGCCTGGCACCGTGAACCACCTCGATGCTGACACGCCCGCCATCCAGCGTGAGTTCTTCGACTTCTACCGCACCCCGCGCGGCGCCTATACGCCAAAGGGTGACAAGGCCGAACTGACAACCCAGCCGCTCTTCAGCAGCCTGGTCAAATTCATGAACTTCTATCCCTTCAACGACATTGAGACGATCTCTCCCCGGCCAATGCTCTTCGTCCCCGGCGACGTCGCGCATTCCCGCGAATTCAGTGAAGACGCCTACCGAAGAGCAGGGCAGCCGAAGGAGATCTACTGGGTGAAGGGTGCTGGCCACGTGGATCTGTACGATCGCATCCAGCTGATTCCCTTTGACAAGCTGGCCACGTTCTTCCAGCGCGGCCTGGCCGGAAAATGAGCCACACCGACGCCCTCGCACATCGCGCCAACTGGGGCGGCGTGCTCGCAATGACACTGTGCATCTTCGCGTTGATCGCCTCGGAATTCATGCCGGTGAGCCTGCTCACTCCCTTGGCAGCAGACCTGGACGTGAGCGAAGGCCTTGCCGGCTACGGTATTGCCATTTCGGGTGTATTTGCGGTGTTGACCAGCCTGTCGATCTCGCGATTGGCGGGTAGCGTGAACCGCCGAAAGTTGCTGTTGACCCTCACGGCGTTGATGGCGGTGTCGGGACTGGTGGTGGCGCTGGCCCAGAATTATCCGGTCTACATGACAGGCCGTGCGCTGATCGGCGTAGTGATCGGCGGCTTCTGGTCATTGTCCGCCGCAACCGCGATGCGGCTGGTACCGGAGGCCGAGGTCCCGCGAGCCTTGGCGATATTCAACAGTGGCAACGCCCTTGCAACGGTCGTTGCGGCGCCACTGGGCAGCTATCTCGGCAGCATGATCGGATGGCGCGGCGCATTCCTCTGTCTTCTGCCTGTGGCAGCTGTCGCCCTGGCCTGGCAGTGGGTTTGTCTGCCGTCCATGGAAGCGGAGGAAGGCCGATCACACAGCGGAGTCGTCGTGTTGCTGCGGCGACGCGTGGTGGCACTGGGCATGATGGCCTGCGCTGCGTTCTTCATGGGGCAGTTTGCCCTGTTCACCTACGTGCGGCCGTTCCTGGAGCGGGTCACGCATGCTGGGGTACCTGCTGTTCCGTGGGTTCTGCTGGCGATCGGAGTGAGTGGTTTCGTGGGCACACTTGCCATCGGGGCATTCATCAGGCGCGGACTCTACCGCACGCTGGTGATTGTTCCCGCGCTCATGGCGCTGATTGCCGTCACTCTGGTTCCACTCGGGCCCCATCTTTGGCCGACCGCCGCACTGCTCTCGGCGTGGGGTCTGCTGGCCACGTCCGCACCGGTCGGCTGGTGGAGTTGGCTGGCGCGCACCTTCACCGACAATGCCGAGGCCGGCGGCGGGCTGATGGTTGCGGTGGTGCAGTGCTCCATCGCGCTGGGTGCCACCCTCGGCGGACTGCTGTTCGACAGCCTTGGCTTTGCCAGCACGTTCTTGGCCAGTGCGGGCATCCTGTTGCTTGCCGCGCTGCTTGCCTACGCCACTGCGGCTGATGATGTGCACACGTCAGCCGCGGGGATTGCCACACAGGCCCCGAAGCGATGACACGCCTCACTTCCATAGCGGCGAAGCTGCTCGTGCTCCTTGTTGCTTTTGGGGCGGTAGCAGCTTGCTCAGCCTCGCCCGAACATCCAGCCGTGGCTGCCGCCAGAACTGAGGCCAATCAGGAGATTCATCCCATGAAAATTCGACTGATCATCAATGATCAAGTTCTGTCAGCCACTCTGGAGGACAGCCTTCCTGCACGCGAGTTCATTGCTCAGTTGCCGCTGACCCTACAACTTGAAGACTACGCCGCGACTGAGAAGATTGCGCAGCTGCCGCGCAGTCTGAACGTGGAGGGCGAGCCGGAGGGAATCACGCCCGTGGCAGGTGATATGGCCTTCTATGCGCCTTGGGGAAACCTGGCGATTTTTCACAGGCCTTTTGGCTATTCAAAGGGTCTCGTAAGGCTGGGTCGCATCGAAGGAGGGCTGCAGCTCCTTCGCAAGACCGGGGCCGTAGAGGTCCGCATTGAGTCGTTCTAGAGGCTGGCTGCCCATCTTGGCGCCCAGCCTTCTTGCCAATCTGCTGGGCGCGGCGACCTTGCTGCCGTTCCTGGTCAGATGGCTTTCGCACACGAAGGAATAGCGATGCACACCAAATCAAATCAAGCCCCCACAACTGAACTGGATCCGCGCCGGAAAGCCATCATTCCGATCGGCGCCTTCGCAGCGGCCGGCGACTTGGATGGCCTTCGTCAGGCGTTGAACCAGGGCCTGGACGCGGGATTGAGTTTGGCCGAAACGCGAGAGCTCCTGATGCAGCTCTACGCTTATGCGGGGTTTCCTCGGAGCCTGAACGCGTTGAGCGAACTGATGAAGGTGGCGGATGCGCGTAGACAGCAGGGCATCCAGGATCACGCCGGCCGCGAGCCCCGCAAGCCGATTCCCACAGGCGATGCCTTGCTCGCTGCAGGCACGGCAAACCAGACCAGGCTGGCCGGCGCTCCTGTCTCAGGGCCTTTGTTCGATTTTGCCCCGCAAGCAAATCAATACCTCCGTACGCACCTCTTCGGCGACATCTTCGAGCGCGACAATCTTGATTGGCAAAGCCGCGAATTGGCTACGGTCAGCATGCTGGCCGCCATGTACGGGGTGGAGCCCCAATTGCAGTCCCACATTGGAATTAGCATGAACATCGGCCTGCGGCCGGGGCAGCTATACGATCTGGCCGATGTGCTTGAGGAGCGCGTCAGCCTCGAGGCTGCCGAACGTGTTCGCGTCGCGATTCAACGTCAGCTTGAGGTTCGAAAAGAATGATGGTCGGGAAAGTGCTCCTTCGGCTGCCTTCGAGTTTTGAGATTAGGGATGTTTAACGGGTCGGGTAGTAGAGCTGGTAGCCGAGGAAGGCCAGTAGGCTCGGCCGATGATGCCGGCGCGCCTCCGACCGACTTCACAGACCTGTACCCCGCAGATGGGCATAGTGGCCCTTGGGTAGTGTGAGCGCGTCCATCCAGCCACGGGATTTTCCCGAACGCCAGGAGGTCACTGTGCCAAGTTGTGATGAAGGAATGAAGTTGACGCGTCGCCAGGTGATCGCCGGCGGCGTCACGACCGTGGCAATGTCCGCCGCACCGGGGGCGTCATCGCTCGCCGCCGAACTGGCGACGCCACCGCCGCCCAGGCCGCCGGTCATCAACACGGTGGCCTTCACCATCAACGGCAAGCGGCGGGAGCTTGAACTCGACACCCGGACCACGCTGCTCGATGCCCTGCGCGAACATCTGAAGCTGACCGGGACCAAGAAGGGCTGCGATCACGGTCAATGCGGTGCCTGTACCGTGCTGGTCAACGGTGAGCGCATCAACGCTTGCCTCAGCTTGGCGGTGCAGCACCAGGGCGATGCCATCACCACCATCGAAGGCCTCGGCACCCCCGATGACCTGCATCCGATGCAGGCCGCCTTCATCAAGCATGACGGCTACCAGTGCGGGTATTGCACGCCGGGGCAGATCTGCTCGGCGGTGGCGGTACTGGACGAGATCAAGCGGGGTGTCCCCAGCCATGTACAGGCAGACGTCAGTGCACGGCCCCGGGCCACCAACATGGAGATGCGCGAACGCATGAGCGGCAACCTCTGCCGCTGCGGAGCCTATTCCAACATTGCCGAGGCGATGGAAGAGGTTGCTGGCGTGACCTCTGCAGGGAGGCGCGCATGAGGGCCTTCAGTTACGAACGCGCGAAATCCCCGGCCGAGGCCGCCAAGGCCGTCGCCGGTACCGAGGGCGCGAAGTTCCTGGCCGGAGGGACCAACCTGCTCGACCTGATGAAGCTGGAGGTCGAGACGCCAGCGCATCTGGTCGATGTGCAGGACATCGGCCTGGACAGGATTGAACCCACCGACGAGGGCGGCCTGCGCATCGGCACGCTGGTCACCAATACCGCGCTGGCCTCGCATGAGCGCGTGCGCCGCGACTACGCGGTGCTGACCCGCGCGATCGTGGCAGGCGCCTCCGGGCAGTTGCGCAACAAAGCCACCACCGGCGGCAACCTGCTGCAGCGCACGCGCTGCCCGTACTTCTACGACCCCAATCTGCCCTGCAACAAGCGCCTGCCCGGATCCGGCTGCGGCGCACTCGAGGGGTTCTCCCGGCAGATGGGCGTGATCGGCACCTCGGACAGCTGCATCGCGACCTATCCGGGCGACATGGCGGTGGCCCTGCGGGTGCTGGACGCCTCGATCCAGACCGTCAGCGGTGACGGCAGTACGCGCAGCATCCCGATTGCCGATTTCCATCGTTCCCCCGGCGACAGGCCGCAGCAGGACAACGTGCTGCAGCGCGGTGAGCTGATCACCCACGTCACGCTGCCGAAGCCCCTGGGCGGTCGGCACGTGTACCACAAGGTACGGGACCGCGCGTCCTATGCGTTCGCACTGGTGTCGGTCGCCGCAGTCGTGCAGCGTGACGGCTCGGCGCGGTTCGCCTTCGGTGGGGTCGCGCCGAAGCCGTGGCGCGTCGAGGCAGCCGAACCGCTGCTGCGCGACGGCGTAAAGGTCGCGACCCGGCAGGTGTTCTCCGGCGCCCGTCCGACGCCGGAGAACGCGTTCAAGATCGCGCTCGCCGAGCGCACCCTCGCGGCCGTGCTGGTGGAAGGAGAGCGCTGATGCCCCTTGAGTTCAACGCCCCCGCCGGCGACAACCTGTTCGACAAGGCCAAGGTCGTCGGCAAGTCGACGCCGCGCATCGACGGTCCACGCAAGACCACCGGCACCGCCCCCTATGCCTACGAGCGCCATGACGTGGCGCCGAACCAGGTCTACGGCTTCATCGTCGGTGCGGGCATCGGCAAGGGGCGCATCATTTTGATGGATGCCTCCCGCGCACGTGCCGCGCCCGGCGTACTGGCGGTCATCACCGCACCGGAAACCAAGCCGGTCGGCACATCGAACTGGAACAATGCACCGCTGTTCGGCGGGCCCGAAGTAGCCCACTACCACCAGGCCATCGCCTGCGTGGTGGCAGAGACCTTCGAGCAGGCCCGCGCCGCCGCGGCGCTGATCCGCACCCGCTACGAGCGCGGCAAGGGCCGCTTCGATTTCCCCGCCCTGGCGCCGTCCGCGCCGCTGGCAAAGGGGCGCGGTGGCAAGCCCGACCGGCAGACGCTCGGCGATTTCGACACCGCCTACGCGAGCGCCGCGGTCAAGCTCGACCAGACTTATCACACCTCCGACGAAAGTCATTCGATGATGGAGCCGCACGCCACCATCGCCGCCTGGGAGGGCGACACGCTCACGCTGTGGACGGCGAACCAGATGATCGACTGGGCCAGGCAGGGCATGGCGGCGATCCTCGGCATCGATCCTGCCAAGGTGCGCGTGGACTCGCCCTATATCGGCGGCGGCTTTGGCGGCAAGCTGTTCATCCGTGCCGACGCGGTGCTGGCCGCGTTGGCGGCCAAGCAGGTCGGGCGACCGGTGAAGATCGCGCTGCAACGCCCGTTGATGCCCAACAACACCACGCACCGGCACGCCACCCTCCAGCGCGTGCGGATCGGCTGCGGAAAGGATGGCCGGATCTCCGCCATCGCCCACGAGAACTGGTCGGGCAACATCAACGGCGAGGACGGCGAGAACGGCACCCTGCAGACGCCCAAGCTCTATGCAGGCGCCAACCGCCTGGTGGCCAACTACATCGCCACGCTCGACATGCCCGAAGGCAATGCGATGCGCGCACCGGGCGAAGCACCGGGCCACATGGCGCTGGAAGTGGCGATGGACGAAATGGCCGAGAAGCTGGGTCTCGACCCGATCGCGTTCCGCATCCTCAACGAACCCGAGGTCGTGCCCGGCGATCCGTCCAGGAAGTTCTCCGACCGCAACCTGGTGCGCTGCCTGCGCGAAGGCGCGGAGCGCTTCAACTGGAACAAGCGCAACGCCAGGCCGGCGCAGGTCAGGGAAGGGCATTGGCTGGTCGGCATGGGCGTGTCTGCGGGCTATCGCGGCGCACCGACGATGAAGTCGGCGGCGCGGGTCCGGCTTGACGGCCAGGGCGGGGTGATTGTCGAGACCGACATGACCGACATCGGCACCGGCTCCTACACGATCATCGCGCAGACGGCAGCCGAGACCATGGGCGTGCCGCTGGACCGGGTCCAGGTGACCCTCGGTGACTCCCGTCATCCCGCCTCCGCCGGTTCCGGCGGCCAGTGGGGCGCGGCAAGCTCCACCGCGGGCGTGTACGCGGCGTGCGTCAGCCTGCGCCGCAAGGTGGGCGAGAAACTGGGCTTCGACGGCGACACCGCAGACTTCGCCAATGGCCGCATCCAGGCGGGTGGGCGGACGATCAAGCTGGCGGAGGCGGGGACACTGTCGGCGGAGGACGGCATTGCCTTCGGCGACTTCAAGCAAGGCTACGACGTCGGCACCTATGCAGGGCATTTCTGCGAGGTCGCCGTGCATGCCTACACTGGAGAGACGCGCATCCGCCGCATGCTTGCCGTATGCGATGGCGGCCGGATTCTCAATCCGCTGTCCGCACGCAGCCAGGTCATCGGCGGGATGGTGATGGGTGCGGGCGCGACCCTGATGGAGGAGCTGGTGGTCGACAAACGGCTGGGCTTGTTCATCAACCACGACCTGGCCGGCTACGAGGTTCCCGTGCATGCCGACATCCCGTACCAGGAAGTGGTCTTCCTCGACACGCTGGATCCGGTGATCTCGCCGATGAAGGCCAAGGGTGTGGGCGAACTGGGCATCTGCGGGGTTGGCGCCGCGATCGCCAATGCGATCTACAACGCAACCGGCGTGCGCGTGCGCAACTATCCCATTACCCTGGACAAGCTGTTGCCCGGCTTGCCCGACGTGGGCTGATCCTTGCGCATGGACCGACCCGCAGCCTCGCCCACTCTGGAGGCCTCCGCCGCAGGCGGAGGGGAGCCCGGCGATCTTGCCGGGGACCTGTCCGCAGCGCCGGGCTTCCTCGCCGAAGGCAGCCCGCGCGGCGTGCTCGAGACGGCCTTGACGCGCGTGCGCGCGGGGGAGCACGCCGTGCTCGCGCTGGTTCTGGAAACCGATGGCTCCACCTACGCCGGTGCCGGCGACATGGTGCTGTTCTGCAACGGCAGCCAGGTCGGCTGGCTGAGCGGCGGATGCCTGGAGCCCGAGCTCGCGCGACGCGCGGAGCAGGTGAGCGCGGCAGGGCAGGTCGACTGGATCGAAATCGACACCCGCAGTGACGACGACCTGTTGAGTGGGTCCGCCCTCGGGTGCCGCGGCCGGCTGCGGATTGCGCTCCTGCCGTTGCGTGCCATGGCCGGCATCGACGACGTCATCGAGGCCTGGCTCCGCGAGGGCGTGTCACTCCAGCGCCACCTTCGCACGTCGGGGCAGGTCGTTTTCCGCGCCGGCCATCGCGAGCAGGCGTGGCAGCTGCATCCGATGGAGGGTACGCAGTCCTTTGGCGAGGGTGCGTGGCGTTTGCCGTTGCTCCGGCTTCCGCGGGCCCTGGTGTTGGGGGGCGGCCCCGAAACGCCCTTCCTGGTTCCGTTGCTGCGCGGCCTGGGGTGGCGGGTCAGCGTGGCCGAACGGCGAGCGCGCTGGGCCTCAGCCGGGCAGTGCGCGGATGCGCATCTTCAGACCAACCCTGCCGAAGCCCTTCATGGCGACCCGTGCGACGCGGCACTGGTGATGCATCACGATTTCGAACTGGACCGGGAGACGCTGGTGGCCCTGGCTGATACCGAAGTCGCGTTCATTGGGCTGCTGGGTCCGCGGCGAAGGCGCAAGGACCTGTTCAAGCTGCTGACACCGGATCAGCGCCACCGCCTTTCCCCGAGACTTCGGTCACCGGTCGGCCTGAACATCGGCGGCCGAGGGCCAGAGGCGATTTCGCTCAGCATCGCCGCGCAGCTGCAGCAATGGCGAAGCGCGCACGGCAGGTGACTGACGCGCATGCGGTCGTCGTGCTGGCTGCCGGCGGGAGCACCCGACTTGGCCAGCCCAAGCAGCTTCTGACCCGGCAGGGCGAGACCCTGGTGCATCGCGTGGTGCGGTTGGCGCGGGAGCTCGCGCCAGCGCAGGTACTGGTCGTGGTGGGCGCGAACGCACAGGCGGTGACATCCAGCATTGCCGGGCTGGATGCCACCCCGGTAACCAACCACCATTGGGAACGCGGCCTGGCGAGCAGTCTGCAGGTCGCCGGCGCACACCTGCTGCCCACGGTGACCGCGGTGATGGTCGTGGCATGCGACCAGCCCGCAATCGAGCGCTCCCATCTGCAGGCGCTGCTCTCGGGTGCCCGCGCCGCAGCGTCAACGTGCGCGGGCACCCGCCACGGAAATGCGCTTGGCGTTCCCGCAGTCGTGCCGCGCGCCTGGTTCACCGCTGTCGGTGCAGCCGGTGACCGCGGATTCGGAGCGCGCCTGCGGCAACTTCCTGTCGATACGGTGCATGTCCTGCAGGCGCCTGAACTGGCCCTGGATATCGATACGCCAGAAGATCTTGCGCGTGCGCGCGATGCGGGCTGGATCGATGCCGGGAGGTGACCCGCATGATCACTGGACCAATGCCTGTCGCGCACGTGACGAGCGGAAGGACTGGAGCCCGAACCCTCGCTGCCCGCAGCCCTGTAGAGTCGAGCCACGCTCGACTACGGCACGCCACATCGCGCCCCGTCAGGCACATCACTGGCAAGAATCTCCAGCACCCGATCGAACAGAACAGGCTCCGGCACGCCAGCCAGTACCTGCTCCAGGTAATCCAACGGCTCCAACTGCCATTGGAGGAGCGCCCGCAACCGCACAACAGCAGGCGCCCGCTGCTTCGCGTCCAGTGAGGCCTGCAACAGCAGATGGTGCGAGCGCCTCTCCAGCCACAGCACTGGAACGCCTCCACAGTGAATCTGGAATCCGGCGTTTTGATGCCGCTCGACGAGCTGGAAGCCCTGTCGTGGCCGAGCCTCCACGAACTGCACGGCTTGGCGGCGCAGTTGTGAGAATCGATGGTCGTTGATGCTTTGGAACGCGACAGGCGAGTGCACCGGCGGCGCCGGCCACAGCGTCTGTGCCGCAACCACCACCACAAGACAGAGCGCGGTGGCCGCCCAGCGCCACCAGGCCACTCAACCCTCCGGATGCAGTCGGGTACTGGCGTGTGCGGTAAGGCCGATTCCGGCCATGATCAGCCCTTCCATCACGCGCGGGCCAACGTACTGCTCCAGCTCGCCATTCTCGCGGGCGCGCTGCGCGGCCAGCAGAATCTCCAGGACCACGCGAAGCCCGGCCAGCGAGCAATCGGTATCCGCCAAGGCGATGCGCCGGCCGGGCATCTGATGGCGCTCAGGCCAGGGCTGGCCATCGGAGGCGGCGCCGGCGCCGATGCTGTGCAGCAGGGCGATGAGGGTGTTCGGGTCCAGCGCCGGGCCGTAGGCAGGCGCGTCGTGGATGGGGTGCGGGGCAGGGGAGTGGGGCTGGGTCATGGCTGGGCTCCTTGCGTGCATGCAGAAGCCGCCACCGATAAAGGTGGCGGACGGTGCGAGGTTCGAAACCCGGTGTGCAATCAGACCGGCGGGCGCAAGGCCCCCACGCACCGCCCGCCATAGCCGGCTGACGGATTGCCAGTCGGCACCACGCGGAGCGGTGCCGACTGGCAAGCGCTTTTTACGATTGCACAACCTGGGTTTCGAAGCCCGGCCACCTGTTCAAGGTGGCACAGCAAGGAATACGCCCGGTTGTGCGCGATGCCAATGCAGTAGGGCTGATGACGTCACTACTTTCAACATTTTCAGAATCATTGCATATGGCGCAATGAGGCTGGAGCGTTGCGCTGCAATGCTATCGACCATGTCGGTGGTGCAGCTCTGCGCGCTGTCGGCATCCGCCCGGCGGGGCTGTGAGCGAGGCAAATGCGACAGACCTGTCCAGCAATGCGCTGCCGACTGCGTGTGACGCGTCACGTTAATAGGTGAAATCTGCGAAGCAACGCGCTGCATGTCACCATGTGGCGGGGCGAATCATCTGCAGAATGCCCCTTGGTAGCTAATGGACGCATCCGCCCAAGAGGGTTTTCATGTCTGGCATGACTGACGGGCAGCAACTACGCAACGCGCAATGGGGCAAGGTGTCGCGCCTGTTCAAGCCTGCGATGATCATTAGCGCGGCGCTGACGGCAAGCGCAGAAACGTTCTATCGCACAGGGGCGTACCCGCGAGCCATCTTCGAGGCGGGCAGCGCTGATGCTCGAACCTGGTTGTATGTGGCATTGATGTACCTGATCGCCTTTCCAGTACTGTTTCTTTGGATGAGGCGACTGCTCGCAGGCTACCCCATGCCATGGAACCCGCCACTCAAGCGCTGGTTCCTGGGCGCGTTCTCCCTGATCCTCTGCAGCGGAATGATCATGCTGCCGGTCATCGTGCTGACTGTTGGGGGCAGCGCTGCAGGTCGCGGCAAAGGGCTGTATCAGCTGTTCACCGGCAGCCTCTTCGGCACATTCCTTGTGGGTACGGTGCTCGCCTACGCAGCGGCCCTGGGTGCATGGCTGCTGTTTATCGGAACCCCCAAGCTGCTCTTCCCCAAGCCGGGCTCCCGCTAGGCCGGCTGCGATAGTTTCCTGGAAGTGCAGGTGTTCGAGCCCGCCACCCGCTGCCGGGTCGTCAGTAGCCCTTCAACGCCGCCTTGGTTCGCTCCAGCCATGCGGCATTGTGGCTGCGCGCATGGCGCGACCAGTGCTGGGCATCATCGATGATGCTGGCGAACAGGCTGCGGGCTTGCTCGCGATCGTCGGGTTGCGGCTGCGCCATCAGCCATTCGGCGTACAGGCAGCGGGCGGCCGCATCGTTTCCGCATTCCACGGCGCGCTCGAATGCGGCGCGGGTGCCGGGCGCCTGGGTAGCTGCCAGTGCCTGCGCGTAAAGCAGGGTCTGTTCCGGTTTGCGGCGCACATCCGGATGGCGGGCGAACAGGCCGTCCAGCGTCTCCGCCGCAAGCGCGGGCTGCCCGGACTCAAGGCGAGCGCGGGCGAGGCCGGTCAGGATGTAGGGATCGTCGCCCAGCGGCGAGCTGGCCGCCTGCTCGAGCAGGGTTCTGGCTTCCTCGGCCTGGCCTGCATCCAGCAGCGTCATGCCCAGGCGAACCCGGTTCTGCACGGTGGGCGTTCGCGCCAGTTCGGCGCGGGCGTTGCGCAGGTCCTGGCCCGGGTCCATGAGCTGCTTGGCGGAGCGGATGGCCTGACGCGCGCCGCGCGAGTTGCGGGCTTCCGGGAAGTAGATCGCCAGGAAGTAGACGATGCTGCCGAGCAGTGGGAACGAGAAGAGCAGGATGAGCCAATAGAGGCTCTGGCCCGAGCGGATGGCGTGCACCGCGAAGTAGATGGCCGCCAGTACGTGGAGTCCGATTCCGATATAGGGCATGTGTGCCGCCTCGTCCTTGTGAGGGGTGGAACTATAGTGGGGGAGGGGTGGGGCGCCAATGGGGTGGTGGTCGGGCGTGACGCGTCACGTTAATAGGGTGGATTCTGCAGGACGGAGCGCTGCATGCCACTATGTGGCGGGGCTGCATCGATGGAAGGGGGATACATGGAGCGTACGAAAAAGACACTGACGATGGCCGATGTCGCTGGATGGGGTTCGGCGCTCGTCACGTTCGGATTGATTCAAGGGGCCTTGTATCTGAAGGCGTATTGGGGGCACTTCGGCCTGGATCCTTTTCAGTTTGTTGCGGTGAGTGAGCTTGCACTGGCAGGGCTTGCGGGGATCGGCATGGTGTTGTTCTTCATACTGATTGCGCTGCTGCTCGGAGGATGGGTCGAGGGGAAGGTGACAACGACGCCGTCCCAAGCCAATCTGCTGATGTGGCTGACCCTGGCTCTTTGTCTTGTTGGAATGGGTGCCTTGCTTTGGTGGTCCAATGCCTGGCCCGTTTTGATAGGTGTGGCGCTGACGGGCATATGTGCAATGGCAGTACGCCTGTCCCCAGTGTTGCCGGCCGCCGTGAAGGACTCGCCGTGGCTGGTCTATGCGCTCGTGATGATTGTTTATGTCCCGATCTCGTCAAACTGGCTTGGCTTCGAGCGCGCCAAGGCGATTACTTCTGGCGGCAGCAAGTACACGGTCAATGTGACTATTGATGAGAAGGTGCAAGGCGGCCTGGGCCTAGTGGGGCGTTTGGGTGATAGCTATGTACTTTGGGACCCGGTACAGAAAGCTGCAGTTCTTGTGCCAGTGGACAACGTGAGTAGGCTGGAGATTGCGCAAAAATCCGTTCTGCCTGCCAAACCAGTTCAGTCGCGATAAGGGCTCGTTATCGCTGACAGCCGCAATGCGGCTGTTTGCCCCGATCATTGGCTCTCACTGGTTATTGCGGCGAGCCGGCTCGTTCGGCAACACGTGATGACATTCATCGAGCCGAGCATTGCTGACCGCCTGTCGCGCGCCACAATGATCACAGGTGAGAACCGTGCCGCCGGGCATCTTTCTCAGGACATCCCCGCTGAGGTCGGTAATCCCGCCGCAGGCTGTGCAACGAATAGAGATGTGTCGCACGTGGACGATGTTGCCGTGCTCATCCCGGACAGGGTCTAGCGCAAGCACATAAAATTGACCGGTGTTGGGCATGTCCATGGTTCGATAGCGTTGACGATGCCATGGTTGCTGCATTTGCTGGCTTCAGAGCGTGACGTGGCGTAGCGATCTGCGCGCACATTGCTGAACACGTCAGGATCGGGGTCTCACTTCGGAACAATCGAGAAAACTTTAGTATTCATATTTGCTAAGGTGCTTCGACAATATAAAGAAGGGGCGCGCGATGCCCATTAGGGCGGTGGTGTATGTCAGCGAAGCTTCGGATCTTCTGATGGGAGACAAGCTGGGGTTGCGGGGGAGCAAGCTGGACGATCTCGTGGACGACGCAGCCCGCTTTAACCGAGACGCCGGCGTCAGCGGCATTCTTCTTTTTGACGGCGAGCGCTTCCTTCAATACTTAGAAGGGCCGTCAGACGGACTAGATGTTGCATATTCGCGCGTCCTTGGTGCCTCTAGCCACCATCACGTCCTAGAGCTCCAGAGAAGCACGGTCTCTGATCGCCGGCTTCCATTCTGGCCGATGAAATGGCTCCCCGTAGAGCCAAGCGAGCTGACTTCAACCGCGCTCGGCGATTGGGCCGGATTCAAGATGCGAGGCGACGGCGAGGCCATGAACGCGACAGCGATGGATCGGTTGCTCCTGTTGGTCTCCCGAGGCGCTGCGCTTGACGCAAGCTACGGCGTGCGGCACTCATCCTAGGTCCCCCGGCGGCAATCCACTTGCTCATGAATGGCCGTGGTGAGCTGGCGAAATCGGTAGGGCTTGGGAAGAAAACGGACGTTTTCAGGAAGCACCGGCAACTGAGACCGCTGAAGCCCTGACGAAATCACTACCTTCGCCAGCGGTTGGGACAAAGCCGCTTCAACCGCCACGTCCAAGCCGGTCGCAGAGCCTGGCATGCTGTAGTCCGTCACAACGATGGTGAACTTCCCCTCGCCGCGAAGGTATGCAATTGCCTCAATTCCCGTGCTGGCGATGGTGACATCGAAACCCTGGGCACTGAGGGCGTCGGCAACCACTGCGCGGAGATCTTCTTCATCTTCTACGAAAAGAACGTGGATCGGCATTTCAGTGGACTCGAATAGGGAAAAAAAGACTAACCCGGGTTCCTTTCCCGACTTCGCTGATCAATTCGGTGTAGCCCCCCGACTGGCTCGTGAACCCAAATACTTGGCTTAGCCCCAATCCACTTCCTTTGCCGATGGACTTGGTGGTGAAGAACGGCTCGAAAACCCGTTCCTGCAATTCCTTTGGAATGCCCTCGCCATCGTCACAGACCGTGATGCAGGCGTAATCTAACGGGCCATTCGTTGAGCTGGATGGGCTCTGTAGAGAGCGGACTGCCGCTGACACAGTGATTTGTCCACCTTGAGGCATGGCATCGCGGCTGTTGCATACCAAGTTTAGGATGGCGGCCTCCAGCTGGGCCCTATCAAGCTCAATCTCCACATCGTCCTCGGGCCATTGGATGGCCACGTCAACGTGGTCGCCAGCCGCGCGTTTAAGCATGCCCTCGAACTCATGCAGAAGGCTTCGCAGCCGGACCTTCTCCGGGACCAGGGTCTGCCCCTTGCCAAAGGTCAGCAGCTGACGCGTCAATAGTGTTCCCCGTTCGCCTGCACGCTGGGCGGTGTCAATGAGCGCCGCGGCTGCAGGGTTATCCACGTGGATACTGACCATGTCCAGACAATTGGCGATGATCGTGAGTAAGTTGTTGAAGTCGTGCGCCAGCCCCAGCGTGAATTTGCCAATAGCCTCCATCTTTTGCGCTTGAAACAGTTCGCGCTGCGCCTCAAGCAGTTGCTCTTGAGCCTGGTGGAGTTCGGTAATGTCACGGGTGATCTTGGCGAATCCGACGAGATCACCGTCAACCCAAATCGGATCGATGACCACACTCGCGCGAAACGGTGTTCCATCTTGGCGCAAGCGCCAGCCTTCGCAGGCGTATCGTCCTTCTTCAGCTGCAACGCGCAAATTGCGTTGTGGAAACCCCGCTTCCGCCTCCTCTGGAAGATAGAACCTAGAGAAGTGGGACCCTACAACATCAGCTGCGGTATAGCCCTTGATCCGCTGCCCTCCGGTGTTCCACGTCCGGATGAAGCCGGCGGTGTCCAGCATATAAATCGCGTAGTCCGTGACCGAATTCACCAGAAGGCTGAATTGCCTGGACTCATCGCTAAGAGCATCTGTGGAGCGTTGCTGGCTAATCATGGGTCATCCTCGTGGCGAGCCACCGGAGGCGACAGGTGGGGCAGTGTAGGGAGGGTCCACCGTTTGGGCGTTACGAAACCTTCACGTCCGCTGCGCGGGGCCGTCGAGACTCGCTAATGCAGACGATGTGGCTTGTTTAGCAAGGGTGGGCGATGGTGGGAGGGACGCGAGCGATGCAGGTCATGGAGCAAAGATTGATGACGCTGGGATATCAAGATAGCGTAGCGCTGGAGAGCATTCAGGGTGAGGCACGCCGGATCAAGGACCAGAGAATGTGCTGCATGTGGGGTCAGGACTCGCGTCGACCGTATTGCCGTCCCCAGTATGCTTCGCTACTGCTTGGGTGTAGGCATCCCGTGCGCATCACGCAGTGCGTCCTAGCGTCGGGGTCTGCGCTGACCGCGATGTAGCTCAATGCCTCAGCGAGCATCCGAAGAAACTGCCCTTCGGAGTAGAGCGCTGCCCATTCCGGTAGCTTCTCCTCAAGCTGAGCGATCATCAAATCGATTTCGAGACGGGTACTCATGTGGGTTGCCCTCCTGTATCCCACAATAAGAACCATCGCATTGCGTCCGGTGTCCAAGTTAAGGTCCCGGTCCCACGCCGGCTCTACTCTGCGCTCACGAGTTTTTTGCGAACCCAGTGGGAGGGGACTGAAGGTAAGCTGCGCGCGCCCGACGCCGTGAAAGCCCTTTTCGCTCCGTCGCCACTCGTTCTACACGGGCAGCCGACAGTGTAAGCGTCAGATAAGGGCACCTGAAACGACAGATAGATGTCCATGACAAACGACGCCGTTGCTCCCAATCCTGTAGACGCCGTCGTGATCGGTGGAAGCTACGCTGGCATGTCCGCCGCGCTTCAGCTTGCTCGGGCCTGTCGATCAGTGGTGATCATTGATCATGGGCTGCCAAGGAACCGCACCGCCAGCCGAGCCCATGGCTGCCTCGGTTGGGATGGCTGCGCCCCGGCCGATCTTTTGACAACCGCTCGGCGGCAACTTCAAGCCTACAGCCACGTGCGCTGGATCGCCGCCGAGGCGGTGGGTGCGCAGCGCTCTGCCCGGACCGGGTTCAAGGTCACCTGTGCCTCTGGGAGCACAGTGTCCGCACATCGATTGGTGCTGGCCCATGGGGTCGCGGACCAGCTCCCCGAAGTCCCCGGCTTGGAAGAGCGCTGGGGGAAAAGTGTCCTCCATTGCCCTTACTGCCACGGCTACGAGATCTGCGGAGGGTCGCTTGGGCTTCTGGTCGCCGCGGACGATGATGTGTTGGCGCATGCCAAGGCATTGCAGCAATGGGGGAAAATCATGATCTTCCACCGCGGAGATCGGACGGAGCAGGCATTGAACGCTCTGGAGAATCAGCTTAACGGCATTGATGCGGCCTTGGAGCGAACACCGTTGGTCGGCGTTTCTGAAGAAGCCACGGCGGACTTGGCCGACGGACGCCGGCTAGAGCTACGGGCCCTCTTTTTACACCCCGAAACGAAACTATGCTCCCCGATCGCACACCAACTCGGGTGTGAAACCGAATCCGTTGGCTGCATTTCAACGGACTCGGCGAAGCAGACCACCGTGGAAGGAGTGTTCGCCTGCGGGGATGCAGCCCGGTTCGCAGGCAACATCGCCCTGGCCATCGGAGAAGGCGCGCTCGCTGGTGTGGCTGTGCATCGCTCGTTGTTGGGGCTGCTTGACTAAGCAAGCACGGGCGTTCGCCATGCCTTCACGGTGGCATCGCCTTGCTGCCATGGGCGCCTCGTTAGGGTGGAGGTCCATTCCCTGACGGACACCACCATGGCAGAGCTCAAAGAGAACCTGTTGGATTGGCTGCGCGACGCACACGCGATGGAGCAGCAGGCGGAAACCATGCTCAAGGGCCAGGCTTCCCGGATCGAGCACTATCCGGTGCTGAAGGCTCGCATTGAAGAACACATCCAGGAGACCATCGGCCAGCGCGAACTGCTGGAAGGCTGCATCAAGCGGCTGGGCGGTTCCCCGTCGACCCTGAAGGATGTGATGGGCAAGATGGCCGCCTTCGGTCAGGCCGTCGGCGGCATGACGGCTTCTGATGAGATCGTCAAAGGCGCCATGGCCGGCTACGTCTTCGAGCACTTTGAAATCGCGTCCTACACGGCGCTTATCGCTGCTGCCAAGACCGCCGGTGATGCGGAAACCGTGAGGGTCTGTGAAGAGATTCTGGTTCAGGAAGAGGCCATGGCCGACTGGCTGGCGGCCCATCTGCCCGAGGTCACCGAAGAATTCATGGTCCGCGACGCCACCCCTGGCGTTGAAGCAAAGAAGTAAGCCACTGAGTCTCGTCGGCTGGGTTCACGCCCGGCCGACGGGGCCGGGCCTACAACGAAAGGCCCTTGGATAGGAGGCGGCTGGCATGCCCAGGCCCATCTGGAGCGGATCCCTGTCGTTCGGTCTGCTCAATGTCCCAGTTTCACTGATGTCCGGCGAGCGACGCATGGACCTCAGTTTCCGAATGTTGGACGCTCGCAACAAGAAGCCCATCCGATACGAGCGCGTCAATGCTGAGACCGGCGAAGAGGTGCCGTGGAAGGACATCGTCAAAGCCTTCGAATATGACAAGGGAAGCTACGTAGTCATAGAAAAGGAAGACATCGCTGCAGCCGCACCCGAGACTCACGAATCCATCGACGTAGAGGCGTTTGTCGACGCCAAGAGCATTGGCCTGCGGTTCTTCGAAAAGCCCTACATCCTGGTGCCAGGAAAGAAGGCGGAAAAAGGCTATGTGCTTCTGCGAGAGACCCTGAAGGAAACGGGCAAGGTCGGCATCGCCAGGGTAGTCATCCGCACCCGCGAATACATCTGTGCGGTGATGCCCGAGGACGATGCGCTGGTGATGATTCTGCTGCGCTATCCGCAGGAGCTGGTGTCGCCGGACGAATACAAGTTGCCTCAAGGCCAAGCATCCGACTACCGGGTGGCTCCCAAAGAACTGGAGATGGCCAAGCAGCTCATTGAGAGCATGACGTCGGAATGGCAACCGGACAGCTACCAGGACGAGTTCCGCGAGCGCCTGTCGGACATCATCAAAAAGCGGGTGAAGCAGGCCGGCGCCACGACCACCTTTGAGGAGCCCGAGCACCGCGAGGATTCGGCGACCAACGTGGTGGACTTCATGGCCTTGCTCCAGAAGAGCCTGGAAACCAACAAGCGCACCCCGGCGAAGGCAACCCCGGTGAAGACCGCCTCCAAGCCGTCTGCCAAAGACAGCAAGTCTGCCAAGAAGGCCACCCCCAGAAAGGCCCCGACGAAAAAAGCGGCGAAGAAGACTCCCACCAAGAAGGCTCGAAAGAGCGCCTGATCAGACTAGGAGAATCTCATGAGCGACGACAAGAAGAACACTGGCAGCCCAGACCGCGACCGCATCAATGTCAACGAGGATTACGAGCTGCAGTATTGGACCAAGGCTTTGGGTGTGTCCGCCGACGAGCTCCGGGCCGCAGTCAAAGCCGTGGGTCCTACCTCCGCAGCGGTTCGCAAGCACCTGGGCAAGTAACGGGGAGCCGTCATGTCCTTGGTCGAATACCGCCGCAAGCGCCGCTTTGATCAGACCAAGGAACCACGCGACCGATCTGGGTTGCCCGATGGATGGATCGGGCGTTCGCGCGCCAGCAGGCGCGTCAGAAGAACTAAACGCTCACGGGCAGGTTTCGCCCGGGATGTTCTCCCAGCCGCCCGGAATGCGCCGGAACGCAACACCTCCTATGCAGCGGATCTCTTCCCGGCGCTGCTTGACCTCTCGTTCTGCCTGTTCTCGGCGTGCGCGGATCTCCGCCAACGCTGCTTTTCGGTACGTGACTGGCTCGAGCTGGGGAGCCGGGTTGGCGCTGGCTGACTGAGCTGGCATAGGTTCGGCTTGGAAGCGCGCATTCCAAGCGTCGCCGGTCCGCAGATGCAGCCAGATTCCAGCACCGGCCATACCCAGTAGGATCACGGCCCACAGGCCGAGCCACGGAAATTCCCAGCGCGAGCGTGGGATGGGTTGCAGGTACTCCGGTCGTTCGCGTTCCATACGGCCCCCAAGGCGTCCTGCGCGCATTCTAGCCGGGGTGTAGGGGCAGCGCCCCTACGGCAGCGCCTCACACGCGCTGGCGAGGCCTCGGTCCTGGCACCGGCAGGCCAATGGATGACGGGATAGAATCGGACGAAATGGACCGCAAGAGGGGGGCGTAATGGACGACGTATCCATGATTTTTGGAGCAATGTGGGCAGGGCTGGAGGCCATCATCGGCAGCCCGTTGGTACAGACAATTGCAGGTGGCTTGATCGGTGCGGTCGCGGCTACAAAGGCCGTCGATCGCCAGATATCTGCTGACAGGGTCGCTGAAGCGAAATCGGACGAGGCAGCTATCGCTCGGCTGAAACTGGGTCTTCGCGTAGAAATGGAAGCGGTCCTGAAGATGGCGGAGCAATCACTAGGCCCTGAAATCGCCAAATGGAAGGCAGCGGGTGGGCGGGGGGTTTGGGTCCGTTTTTCCCCTTCAAAGCGAATACTTCACTTTGTTTGCGAAGAATGCGGACCAGTTGGGCTTGGTTGATGAGCGCACGGCGACCCTCGTTATCCAGGGATACATTGACCTCAAGGGTTCGGTGGACAGTTTTCTCTACAACAACCGTCTTCTTGAGGAATTCGAACAGGCTCGGCTTAAGCTTGGAGCGTCGACGGACAGTTCGTGGGTAGTCGAGCACATAGAGAGCATCGAAGATCAATTGCGCAGGTATGGTGCGCCGTTGATCCAGAATTACGATAAGGCGGTAGCGTCCGTAGGCGCCGCGCTGAAGAGCCTTAAGACTTGATGTCGGGGTGTAGGGGCAGCGCCCCTACGGAAGCGCCTCACACGCGCTGGCGAGGCCTCGGCCCCGATACAGGCAGGACTGCCGCTGGTGGCTCGGCGTCAGGGCCAGCCATCGCCACCGCCGAACGCTGTTTGCGCCGGCACACCACGTCCCGCAGATTGACGACAGTGGCAGGATGATGGCGAATGCCGGCGTCGCGATTGCTCACATTTTTGGAACTGTCGATCGACGGTACCGAGCGTGCAGCTTCCATCATGCGGCGCCATTCCTGCGCTTGGCAGGCGGTGAGCGACAGCCACGCCAGGTCTTCAGGCAGCAGCTCGCGACCTTCAGGCGTGATCAGGCGGTCACCGAGGAAAGAAAAACCGGCCCAAGGGCCGGTCGGGTCAATACGGTGGTGCGGGTCAAACCCAATCATGCCGCGATCTCATCCTTGGCCGGGGACTGAGGGCGCAGGCAAGAGCCGAGCCAGAGGCCCAGCCATTGCCACGCCGAGGACACGAACGCGGCCGTAGCCCGATACAGCATTTCGCATAATGTATATTATGTTCTCACTAGACTGACCAAGGCGAACGCCGCCCGGGCCCAACCCACGCTGCACGCTCCCCGTTCAAATGGCCGCCCAACATCCGCAGAACCGCGCCCCGCAGGCCGAGCCTTCTCACCCGGCATCCAAACGCCCTCGTGTAGGCTCGACGCACCACTTAAGGACGGGTTTGGCGATGCGCCTGGCTGATTTTATCGAACGGAATGCGCGGGAAATCCTCGAAGACGCGGTGGCATTCGCCGAAACGCAGGCGCCCGATACCGTCGAGTTCAGCGCAAAGCAACTTCGGAATCATCTTCCCCAGATTCTTCAGGCGGTCATAGACGATCTCAGATCGCCGCAGACAGACTCCCAGCAGCTCGCAAAGTCCCACGGGCTTGCACCGTTGAAACCCGGCCCCGAGTCCGCCGCGTCCTATCATGGCCGAACCCGCGCCATCGCTGGCTTTGGCCTCAACCAGATGGTGGCTGAGTATCGAGCGCTTCGGGCCTCAGTACTTCGGCGATGGGCATCCGACCAGCGGCTGGTCACTTCATCGATCGATGACATCCTTCGTTTCAATGAGGCCATCGACCAGGCGGTGGCCGAATCCCTTGCTCAGTTCTCTGCCGAGGTCGAATCTTGGCGGCAGATCTTCCTCGCGGCGCTCGGGCATGATCTCCGAGGCCCCTTGGCAGCGATCATCTTCTCGGCAGACACTCTGGCCAGTGGGCTGCAGGACCCAGCTTTAGCCAAGCAGGCCGAGCGGATCATCAACGGCAGCATGCGCATGAAGAAGCTGCTCGACGACCTGCTGGCTTACAGTCGCAGCAAGCTGGGCGATGGGATGGCCATTCATCCGGTGGACTGCGATCTTGCACAATCGCTTGGCGAAGAAGTCGAATTGCTTCGCGCTGCCATGCCCCACGTCCCCATCACGTATGAGGCTGAAGGCGATAGCCGCGGTTGCCTCGATGCCTCTTCGTTGCGCGAGGCGGTTCACAACCTCACGACCAACGCTGCAAAGTACGGCGAACACGGCACCGATGTGCGGATCAGCCTTGAGGGCCTCGCCGACCAGATCCTGATCACGGTGAGCAACACGGGGGCCGAACTGTCGGACGAAGTGTTCAACAGCCTGTTTGATCCCTTGCGCCGAGGCTCGCACAACGCGTCACAGGGGGAACACGCGAGCCTTGGCCTCGGCCTGTTCCTGGTGCGGGAAATCTGCCACTCGCACCGCGGCACTGTCCGTGGGCGGTGGCGTGATGGCCGCACCTCATTCGTCATAACGCTCCCGAAGAATGCTGATTGAGGCGACCGCCCTTGCGGCGGGACTACAGGAACCTGTGCATCACGAAGACATCGACCAACCCGCGCTGGCCATGCCGGAAGGCCTCTGGCAGCGTTCCAACCACCGCAAACCCCAGCTTCCGGTACAGCGCCACCGCCGGGCCGTTGGTGCTGACCACGTAATTGAACTGCATGGCCAGGAACCCTTCCGCCCTCGCCCGCTCCAGGCTGTGCTCCACCAGCGCCCGGCCCACGCCTTGCCCTTGTGCCGGCGCGTCCACCACATACGTGGCGCTGGCCACATGCGCCCCAAGGTCAGGGAAATTCGGGCCCATCTTGTACATGCCCACAACCCGGCCCTCCAGCACAGCTACATGAGGTGCCTGGGCCTGGAACCAATGCGCGCGAAACGTCTCGACAGCGAAAGAGCCAGCAAAAGGCAGCGCATCCTGCGTCGCAATGGCTTGCTTGAACATGCCCCACATCGCGTCGAAATCGCCTGCACGGGCGGGCCGGATATCCATGCGACTCCTGCAGATCTGTGGCCATGACCAGGCCGGACACTACCAGAATCCAGCCCCTGCCCCGTAGCTGCTTCACGCGCCACCACCATCGGCTCCGCAATAGTTGCAGATATTCCGGCCTTCAGAGCAGTAGATGCCCCCTGTTTCCGCGCACATCCCGCACCGGCTTCGACGGTGGAGGGTCCCTGCCTACGTTCTGCTGGGCATCTACCTGCTGTACCTGCTGGCCGGCAACATCTTCCTCAACACACCGCTGTTCGACCAGGTCACCAACCGCAAGCCGCACAAGTTCGTAATGACCACTGGGCCGGCCATTACGCTGTTGCCCGGCCATGTGATCGCCTGGAACGTGCACATGCGCGGCCACGTGAACCACACCGTCTACGTGTTGCATGCAGACCGCGCCAGCGCCCGATTGGCGGTGCTGCCCCTGTTCCAGCGCGAGGTGCGGGTGCCAAGGCTGCAGGCCACCGGAGTTTCCGCCGAGATCAGCCGCGTCGAAGAAGCCATCCCTTCACCGCCGCGCAACGACCAGGGCTGGACCTTGCGTTTCGACGCCATCCACAGCGACAGCATCCGCAGCGCACGCTTCGGCAAGCTGCTGATCATCGGCAAGGGTCAGGGCACCGTGGGGTTCCTGAAGCAGCTGCGTGGCGGCCCATCCGAACTGTTCGATTCCGAGGTCTCGTTCAGCAAGGCAGACACCAGCTATGACGGCGTGCAGCTGTTGGGCGACATGGATCTCACCGCGCGCTTCAGCTATCCGCGCCATTATCGGGACCAGGCGCCCGGCCTGGCCAAGTTGAAGCTGCTGCATGCCCAACTCGAGGTCGATGCCCGCAGCCAGGGCCTGCGCATGGACACCAATGCCACAACGCCGAAGATCTCCAGCGCACCAGTGCCTGGACGGCTGCAGGCGGCACTCCACCTGATCGATGGCCAACTGCAGCCCGGCGACCACGCGCTGTGGCATTTGCCGCTCTATCTGGGCGATGGCGCCCCCGGTCGCGGCATGCTGGCACTGCAGCTCAATGTAGCCAAGGACCTGCGCCTGCAGGCCCGCCTGCCGCCAAAGCCCGGTTCAGGCAGCGAGGTGGATGCCGATCTGCATATCAGTGGCCGGGACATTCCCTTCCAACAGCCCGCACAGCTGCTGGAACGCAGCTCTGGCACAGTACGCGGCGAATGGACGTTCACTTCGCTCAACTGGATCCCTGCCCTGTTCGTTCGCAAGCCGTGGCTGCAACTGGACGGTGGCGGCTCGCTGAAGGCGGACCTGCGTCTTCGCAACGGCGAACTGACCGAAGGCAGCACCGTGGACATTCCTGCGGCCGAAGCCGTGGCCGAGGTGGCGGGTGTGCGCCTGGCGGGCACGGCCAGTGCGCACGGCGAACTGAAGGCCGGCACGCCCAGCCAGGCGCGGCTGGCCGTCCGCTTGCCCCGCTTCACTGCGCGACCAAGCGATGCCGACAACGTCCGCCTGTTCGATGGTCGGGATCTGGCCTTGGACCTGACCGGCGATGGCCGCCTGCAGGAACTGCGCAAAGGCGTCCGCGCGCAGCTACGCTTCAGTGAAGCCACCATCCCGGATCTGACCGCCTACAACCGCTACCTGGGCTCGCCCCAGGTGCGACTGCTCCGTGGCACCGGCACCGTCAGCGGTGACGCGACCCTCGATACCGACGGGCGCGTCGGCCATGGCACGGCCCGGCTGTTGGGGCGCAACGCCAGTGCAAAGGTGGCAGGGCTGGACATGGGCGGCGATATCGACGTGAACGCAACACTGCGCCGGGGAGACTTCAATCAGCGTCATTTCGATCTGTCCGGCACCACGGTCGAGCTGCGCAACGTGCAGGTGGCGGGCACGCGGGGCTCGACGGCATGGAAAGGCCGCGTGGCCTTCAAGCGTGGGCGCATCGATGCGCAGTCGCCGTTCCAGGTGGATGCCACCACGGACCTCGATCTCAGCGATGCGCGACCGTTGCTTGCACTGTTCGCAGAGCGTACCGACTACCCGCGCTGGACCCTGTCGCTGCTGGATTCCGGCCAGGTGCAGGCACAGGCGACGCTGCGCTGGCGCCCGGGCCATCTGATCATCGATGGACTGCAGGCCGAGAATGATCGCCTTTCGGTACGCGCGCGGTTGGATCTGCTCGACCAGCGCAAGCGCGGTGATCTCTACCTGCGCTGGGGGCTGCTGGGTGCGGGCATCGAGCTGGACGGTGACCAGCGCCAATGGCACCTGGCGAAGGCAAGGGAGTGGTTTGACCAGCAACCTTCCCTGTTGCCAGCGAGCCAGGGAGCCGGTGCCGTCGGCTCTTCAGACTGAAGGCCGGCAGCCTGCATCCATTCGCTGCCCCTGTGCGTAGACAGGCAGCACAGGTATCAAGGAGCTGCACGGTATGAAGCGGAGTTCACAGGTTTCCGGGCTTCTGGGATGGGTGGCAATCACCTTCGTTGCCGCCACCCTGGGGGCGTGGGCGTCCACGTCCGCGGCAAGCTTCTACGCCACCCTCACGCTTCCGGCATGGGCGCCACCGGCCAGCGTCTTTGGTCCGGTGTGGACGATCCTCTACGCGATGATGGCGGTTGCCGCGTGGCTGGTCTGGCGCGAACGCGGTTGGCGCGACGCTCGGCCCGCGCTGCTGCTCTATCTGGTGCAGCTGGCCGTCAACGCGCTGTGGAGCTGGCTGTTCTTCGGCTGGAAGCTGGGCGCGCTTGCCTTCGCCGACATTCTTGTGTTGATCGTGTTGGTGTGCGCGACGATCGTCAGGTTCGCGCGCATCCGCCGGGTTGCGGCGGTCCTGCTGCTTCCTTACCTTGCTTGGATTTCATTCGCCTCGGCGCTCAACTTCGCCGTCTGGCGGGCTAATCCCGGGCTGCTGTGACAAGGTTCCCTGCCGCTCAGGCCTGGGCCACGGCCTGCGGGCGCCAGGTTCGCAGCAGGGCCGGCTTGAACGCCTGCTGCCCGCAACCGGTGGGGCATCGCACCACCCGCGCCGCAGTATGGCTGACCAGGCCCTGCCCTTCCTCTGCCTTGAAGATCGTCTCGCAGGACAGGCATCGGGCCACCAGCGAGTACAGATGCAGCAGCCGGCCACTGGCAGGGTCCTGCAGCGCATCCACATCCAGCAGTTCGAACTGGCAGCTGTCAGGCAGCATGCGATACGGGGGCAAGGGCACGCTCTGCAGATTCACGGGGCGGTCGCTCAGGGAAGTGGGTCCACCCTAGGCAATGACCTGTCGAGCTGATGTGCAGCGCAGATGTACTCTTCGCGAAAACTGCAAGTGCTCGACCTGGTCCTTACATGAAGAATTCAGCTTGGACAGAAACACGCTTCACACGCACACACTGGTAGGCGGATGCACGATTTTGCTTCACCATTGAAGGATACGGATGTATCACTGGCCTTTCCAGCCATCCACGAATCATGAGTCCCGCCCTTGATGCCTTCTGCTGAGCCCACGCACGACGCTGCCCTGTCGCGTTGCGCGCGCGAACCGATCCACACCCCCGGCGCGATCCAACCCTACGGTGTGCTTCTGGTCGTTGAACCGCAGTCCCTGCAGGTACGCGAGCGCGCCATCAGCCATCCGGGGCTGCTGAAGCAGTTCGGCGAACCGTTGATGCAGCACGTCACTGAGGTGCTGGGCGGCGTACTGGCGCCGTTCCAGGGCGTGTTGCAACAGGCGACGGTGGGCAGCAGCGCGCATGTCGGTGCCGTGCACCTGGATGGGCACGGCCGCCATCAGCTGCTGGTGCACCGCTCCGCCACGGACCTTCTGGTTGAGCTGGAAGCACCGGTTCCCGGCCAGCCCGGCTCGCTGGAAGAACTGTATCCAGCCATCCGCGAGCTGATGACCGGCATTGAATCGGCAGCGACGGTGGAAGACCTGTGCAGGCTTGCGGCCGCGCACATGCGCCGGCTGACCGGCTTTGACCGCACCCTGGTCTATCAGTTCGATGCCGGCTGGAATGGCATCGTGGTGGCCGAGGATGGCAACGGCCTGTTGCCATCCTACCTGGACCTGCGCTTCCCCGAATCTGACATTCCTGCGCAGGCCCGCGAACTCTACCGCCGCAACCGGGTGCGCCTGATCGCGGACAACAACTACACCCCCGCGCCGTTGATGCGGGCCGACGACCATCGCGACGCACCAGCCACCGACCTGAGCCTGGCCGTGCTGCGCAGCGTCTCGCCGGTCCACCTGCAGTACATGCGCAACATGGGGACCGGCGCGTCGATGTCGGTATCGCTGGTGCATGAAGGCCGCTTGTGGGGCCTGGTGTCCTGCCACACCGTGCAGCCACGCCGCCTGCCCTACCACGTGCGCACTGCCTGCGAGTTCATGGGCCAGATCCTGTCGCTGCAGATCGCGTTGAAGGAGCGCGCGCGTGCGATCGAAGAGCGCGTTGCCCGTCGTTCCATACTGGTCAAGCTGCTGGGTCGCATGGCCGGCGACGAGGACTTCATGGCGGCCCTGCGCCAGGACGAGGCCAGCCTGCTGTCGCTGACCGGCGCGGCCGGCGCGGCGATCGTGCACAAGGGCGATTGCCTGCGTGTTGGCCAGTGCCCTTCCGCCAGCGACGTGCTGGCCCTGGCGAACTGGCTGGCCACGCAGCAGGCCGGCCAGGAAGCCTACTGCACCGATCACCTGGCAGCCGACTGGTCGCCTGCCGCGCACCTGGCCGACGTAGCCAGCGGCCTGCTGGCGGTGTCCATTTCGCAGCTGCATGACAGTTACCTGATGTGGTTCCGCCCGGAAGTGGTGCGCACCGTGCGCTGGGGTGGCGATCCCCGCAAGGAAGCAGCACCGGGCGTGGCGCTGTCCCCGCGCAGCTCGTTCGAGGCCTGGAAGGAGACCGTGCAGCAGCGCAGCCTGCCGTGGAGCGACGCTGACTGCGACGCCGCACACGAGATGCGCACGGCCATCGTCGATATCGTGTTGCGCAAGGCCGAGGAAATGGCCGAACTGAACGAGCAGCTGCTCCGCAGCAACAAGGAACTGGAAGCCTTCTCCTATTCGGTCAGCCACGACCTGCGCGCTCCGTTCCGTCACATTGTCGGCTATTCCGAGCTGCTGGGCAGCTCGGCGGGCGAACGCCTGAACGATACCGAGCGCCGCTTCCTGGACACGATCGTGGAATCGGCCAAGTCCGCCGGAACACTGGTGGATGACCTTCTCAGCTTCTCGCAGATGGGGCGCTCCACGCTGGGGCGTGTACGGCTGGACATGACCGCGCTGGCCGAGGACGTGCGCCGGAGCCTGGCCTTGGACTACACCGGCCGCGACGTGCAGTGGACGCTCGCACCGCTGCCGGAGGTCGAGGCCGATCCGACGATGCTGCGCCTGGTATGGCAGAACCTGCTGGGCAACGCGATCAAGTTCACCCGCGAGCGCGAACACGCGGTGATCGAGGTTGGTCACGAGCGAAACGACGACGAAGACCACTTCTTCGTGCGCGACAACGGCTGCGGCTTCGACATGCGCTACGTGGACAAGCTGTTCGGCGTGTTCCAGCGCCTGCACCACGTCGAAGAGTTCGAAGGCACCGGCATCGGCCTGGCCAATGTCCGCCGCATCATCGGCCGCCATGGCGGCCGTACCTGGGCCGAGGGCGAGCCCGGCAAGGGCGCCACAATCCATTTCACCCTACCCCGCTTCACAGGAGAACACCCATGAGGGACCTGCGGCCGATCCTCCTGGTAGAGGACAGCCCCAAGGATGCAGAGCTGACGATGGCCGCGCTTGCGCGCTGCCAGCTGTTGAACGATGTCATCCATGTACGCGACGGCGCCGAAGCGTTGGATTACCTGCGCTGCGAAGGCAAGTTCGCCGGCGCCATGCACGGCGGCCCAGTGGTGGTGCTGCTGGACCTGAAGCTGCCCAAGGTCAACGGCCTGGAGGTGCTGGAACAGGTGCGTGGCGACCCGCAGCTGAGCAGCACGCCGGTGGTGATGTTGACCTCCTCGCGCGAAGAACAGGATCTCGTGCGCAGTTACGAACTGGGCGTGAACGCGTTCGTGGTCAAGCCGGTCGACTTCAAGGAATTCTTCGACGCCATTCAGGGGCTGGGCATGTTCTGGGGCATCACCAACCAGCCGCCACCGCATCGGCCCAATGGCTCGGGGCAGCACAACAATGCGTGATGGATCGCGCCGCAGCGAGCGCCTGCGCATCCTCATGCTGGAGGACAGCGCGCTTGATGCGGAGCTGATCACCGCACAGCTGCGGCGTGCCGGCCTGGAGTTCGAGGTCGAGCGCCTGTGGACGCGCAATGCGTTCATCGAGGCCATCGACAACCGTGCGTTCGACGTGATCCTGGCCGACCATGTGCTGCCCGGATTCGATGGCGATGCGGCCCTCGCGCTGGCGCGCGAGCGGATTCCACAGACCCCTTTCATCTTCGTCTCCGGCACACTGACGGAAGAGCTGGCCGTACAGGCGCTGACCCGTGGCGCGCGCGATTACGTCGTCAAGCAGCGCCTGCAACGCCTGCCGGATGCGATCCGCCGCGCTCGCCAGGAAGCCCATGAACGCGCCCAGCTGATGCATGCCCAGGCGGCGCTGAACGAGAGCCAGGCGCAGCTGCAGCAGGTCACCGATGCCGTACCCGCGCTGATCGCCCAGCTCGACAACGCGCATCGTTACCGGTTCGCCAACAAGGCGTTCCTGGACTGGCATGGATTCAGCCTGGCCGAGCTGCTGGGCCGGACCGCGCGCGATGTCAGCGGCATATCCGCTTTCGAACACGCCTTGCCCAGCCTTGAACGGGTACTGCAGGGCGAACGCACGAGCTTCCAGGTCGAGCTCGTCCATCGCAGTGGCGAGTCGCGTTTCGTACAGATGGAATGCGTGCCGGAGCATGCCGCCGATGGCAGCGTGGCCGGCTACATCTGCCTGGGTAGCGACGTCTCGCAGCTCAAGCAGGCCGAGCTGGCCCTGCGTGAGGACAACCAGCTGCTCGAGCAGCAGGTGCAGGCGCGCACGGCCGAGCTGCGCGCCAGCAAGCGCCGCCTGCAGGCGATCTTCGAGTCCAGCTTCCAGCATCAGGTGCTGCTGGATCTGCGCGGATGCGTGGTCGATGCCAATGACGCTTCCTTGGCCGCTGTACTGGTAGACAAAAAGGACATTGTTGGCCAGCGCTTCGCCGAATCGGTCTGGTTCGCCACCACCGAGGGCATGGGCGCAGCGATCGACCGCGCCGTAGGAGACGCGGCGCAGGGCCGCAGTTCACTGCATGCGCTGGAGCTGGAGCTCCCGACCGGCCGCCGCAGCTTCGACTTCTCGTTCCGTCCGCTGCTCGACGCCGAAGGGGCGGTCACCGCCGTTGTCTCCGAGGCCGTTGAAACCACCGCACGCCTGCAGGCCGAGCACGCGCTCCGCCAGTCACAGAAGATCGAGGCGGTCGGTCAGCTCACCGGCGGCATCGCGCATGATTTCAACAACATCCTGACCGTCATTTCCGGCAACGTCGAGCACGCCATGCTGCTCAGCGAAAGGGCTGGCGAGGCCGGTGCGCTGGTAGGCCGTGCGCTGGACAATGCGCTGAAGGGGGTGGGCCGTGCCGCCAGCCTGACCCAGCGCCTGCTGGCGTTTGCCCGCCGCCAGCCGCTGCGCAGCCAGGCCGCTGACCTCAATGTCCGCCTGCTGGACATGCACGACATGCTGCAGCGTGCACTGGGTGAACTGGTGCAGCTGGAGATCCGCAGCGCGGAGGATATCTGGTGCGTGGAGATCGACATCAGCCAACTGGAGGCCTCCGTACTGAACCTGGCGGTCAACGCCCGCGATGCGATGCCGCGTGGCGGGCGGCTGGTGATTGAAGTCGACAACAGCCACCTGGACCACGACTATGCCGCGCTGTTCCCGGATGCAACGCCGGGCGAATACGTGATGCTGCGGGTGCGCGACAACGGCCACGGCATGGATGCGGCGACGCTCGCCCGGGTCTTCGAACCCTTCTTCACCACCAAGCAGGTTGGCCGTGGCACCGGCCTGGGCCTGTCGATGGTGCACGGGTTCGTCAAGCAGTCAGGCGGCCACGTGCTGATCGATTCGGTGGAAGGCGGCGGCACCAGCATCACCATGATGTTCCCGCGTTCACTGCTGCCGTTGCCCAGCGAAGCGCGCACTCCGCAGACCGGCCTGGCAGGCTATTCGCCGCGCGAGGAAACCATCCTGGTGACCGAGGACAACGACGATGTCCGTGCCCACACGGTGGATGCACTGCGGCTGCTGGGCTACCGGGTATTGGAAGCCCACGACGGCCCTTCCGCACTGCGGCTGCTGGAACGCCCGGATACCAGGGTGGACCTGCTGTTCTCGGACGTGGTGATGCCCGGCATGTCGGGCTGGGAGCTGGTGCGGGAAGTCCGTGAACGCTGGCCGGAGGTCGCCGTACTGTTCACGTCGGGCTATCCCCGTGACCACGACCAGGTGGGCAGCCAAGGGCGGGCCGTTGCGCTGCTGCCAAAGCCGTTCACCCGAAGTGATCTGGCGACGGCCGTGCGCACCGCGCTGGAGGCAGCGCCACACTGAGGTCAGCACGCCGGATCGCGCCCACCGGCCGCGATCCGGTTGATGTCCGCGCACTCCACCGTCGCCGGCGGATGCTCCCTGGCGGCCAAGGCAATCATCGCCTGGCCCAGTGCCAGATTGCTGGTCATCAGCGATGGCGCAATCGCGCTGGCCAGCTTCATCAACGGCGCACCGCCCCAGTAAAGGGGCTTCAACAGGGCATGACGGGTGCCGGTGCCCGGGACCGGCCTGACACCGCCCGGGCGCAGCATCACGGTGCGCACCGGCAGGCCCTGCAATGCGACTTCGGTCTCGCCCTTGATCCTCAACGGCATCAGCCGGCTCCGAGGGTCCGCGCCGGCACCGGATACATACAGAAAGCACCCTTCGGGATTCGCAGCCGCCCAGGCAAGGGCCACCGCCAGAGTGGTGTCCAGGGTCACGCGTCGGTACTCGGCCTCTGCCGTGCCAACCGGTGGCGCCCCGGCACAGTAGAAGCAGGCATCGAACCCGGCCAGTTCATCCGACCGGTCCTGGATACGCAGGAAGTCCGGAACGATCAGTTCGCTGCCGGCGCCGCTCAGACTTCCCGGATGGCGGACCAGCGCTGTCAGGCCGGACACCTGTGGTGAGCGTTGGCAGGCCAGCGCCACACCTTGCCCGACCAGGCCTGCGGCACCGGTCAACAGAATCCGTAATGCGCCCGTCCCGGCCATCGTCATCCCCGCTAGAGTTTCACGAAACGCTGGATCTTCCGCGCCAGCCAGCCACTGAACACCAGCGGCGCATCCAGCGCTGACACGCAGATGCAGGGGACACCGGGCGCGGTCACCGGTTGATGCTCCACGTCTTCGTCCAGATCTGCCACGTCACCCGGCGCAAACAACCCCAGCGCATCGTTGTACGAACCCCGCAGGATCTGGGTCAGTTCGCTGCGGCCATGGCTGTGCATGGGCAGGCACTTGCCCGGGGCAATCTTCAGCATGATCAGCGAGGGCATCTGCTCGGCACGGATGCAATGCACGCCGGGCGCCATCCAGCGCCAACGCAGCTCGCTGAGCGATGCGCCGAAGTACGGGTGCAGTGATGCAGGAAGGTGGTCGGGGTCGGCCTCGGGCCGCTCCCTCGGCACAGGGCGCCTAGTTCCGGCGATGGCGCTCGGCGCCTCCGAGGCCAGCTGCATCAGCATGGCCTCGCGCAACTGCTCGCGACGCCCGTCGGCAGCGGGCGGTTGGGTCTGCTCCAGCAGCACCGAGCCGATTGCCTCGGCATCGCGCAGGCGCTGGCGGCAGTGGGGGCACTGCTCAAGGTGGGCACCGGCCACGATGCTCAACGGCGCCGGCAGCGCGCCGGCGGCATAGCTCATCAGCGTGGATTCGTGCAGGTGGTGGTGCGGATTCACAGCGCACCCCCCACTTTGGCCTGCAGCTGCAGGAACGCACGTCGCAGGTGTGACTTTACCGTCCCCAGTGGCATGCCCAGCGCCTGGGCAATCTCGCTGTGGCTCTTCGCCTCGAAATAGGACATCCGCACCAGCCTCGCCTGCACGGCGGGCAGCTCGTTGATGCGCTGGCGAAGGCGCGCCTGGTCGGCGAACTGCTCGGCACTGCTGCGCTCGATCACGTCCACGGCCGCGGCGTCTTCCACCGCTGCCTGCACCTGCATCCAGCTGCGCTCGCGACGGATGCGGTCGATCTGCAGGTTTCGCGCGATCCGGTACAGCCAGGTACTCAGCGCGCCCTGGGCCGCATCATACTCGGCCGCCCGCAACCACAGGCGCAGCAGGCACTCCTGCGCCATTTCCTCGGCCACGGCGTCGGGTGCCCCCAGGCCACGCAGATACACGCACAGCCGCGGCATGAAGTAGTCATAGATCCGCATGAAGCAGTCGCGGTCGCGCAGCCGCGCCACACTGTCCATGTCATCGGCCCAGTTCGTCGGCTCGCTGCTCGGCTGCTGGGAACTGGACACGGTGCGTGCGGTATCGAAGTTGAGGAGGGTGCTGGCGGCGTCAGGGTACATCTGCGTGAGCGGCGGGCAGGTGAAGGTCTGTCCTCTCTACGCGCAGGGGCGGCCATTGGATGCAGCAGGCACTGCGCATCCAAGCAGCCACGGCCACCGTATGACCTGAGCCTCCCTACCGGACGAATACCATGCGCACTGCCTGGCTGCTGCTATGCCTGCCCCATGCCGCGCTGGCGGCGCCCTGGCTGCGCAACGAAGGCGTGGCCACCTCGGCGCAGGGCGACCTGCTCTATCGTGAAGTGCACTGGCGGCGCGGCCCATCGGAGGGTGCCGAACGCTGGGTGCTCTATCAGTGCCCGGATGGCCGCCCCTTCGCCCGCAAGCATCTGCCGGCCAGCGCCCGCCCGCAGGCCCGGGGTTATTCGCTGCAGGACAGCCGTAGCGGGCAAACCGCTGAAGTCGACGCCAGTGGCGAATCGGTGTCCATCGCCTGGAAAGAAGATGCCGCCAGTGAGCTGCGTCAGCGTCGGCTTGAACTGGCACCGGATGCGGTGATCGACACGGGCTTCGACGCCGCGGTGCGCCTGCATTGGCCAGCGCTGCTGCGGGGTGAACGCATCAGCCTGCCCTTCCTGGTGCCGGGGCGGCAGCGCTTCTTCCCGGTGCAGGTGCGGCGCACCGAACCTGTTCGGTGGCAGGGCATCGACGCCCAAGCCATCGAGGTCAGTCTGGACACCTGGTACGGCGGCATCGCACCGCGCCTGTCGCTGGTCTATGCCAGCGCCGACCGCCGCCTGCTGGAGTTCCGCGGCACCAGCAACCTGCGCGATGCCCGCGGCACCTACCCACAGGTCACGGTGCGCTTCAGCTCGCCGGTTGCCGAGCGGTCCGCCAGCGAATGGCAACAGGCCTGGACGCAACCCCTGGTGGGGCGCTGCAGCGTGATGCCCAAGTGAAGCCGAAATTCCCCACAGCCGGCCGCATCCATTGCGCGCACTGCTGCGTAGAGGAAGACACGACACCCGCCGAGATCCGCCATGGCCTCTGTAGCGCCCCTCCCCCGCCGACCTTGGCGCCTGCTGCGCACCCTGAAGCGATGGGTCGACACCGGCAGCGCTGCAGACCACGCCGCTGGCGAGCCCGGACGCACCGACTGGCTGCGCGCCGTACCGTTCGCGTTGATGCACCTGGCGTGCATCGCGGTGATCTGGGCAGGTATCTCGTGGACCGCAGTGATCGTCGCCGCAGCCCTCTACGCAGTGCGCATGTTTGCGATCACCGCCTTTTACCACCGCTACTTCTCGCACCGGACGTTCCAGGCATCGCGAACGGTGCAGTTCGTGTTCGCGGTGATCGGCGCGTCCAGCGTGCAACGTGGGCCGCTGTGGTGGGCCGCCCACCATCGCCATCACCATCGGCATGCCGACCAGCCGCTGGACCCGCACTCGCCGCGCGAAGGCGGCTTCTGGCGCAGCCACATGGGCTGGTTCCTGACCCGTGAGGCATTCGCCACGGATCTATCGCGCGTGCCTGACCTGGCGCGGTTCCCCGAGCTGCGCTGGCTGGACCGCTTTGATACGGCGGTACCGGTACTGCTGGCTGCTGCGCTGTACGCACTCGGCGCCGGCCTGGAGCGCTGGGCGCCCGGACTGCACACCTCTGGCCCGCAGTTGCTGGTGTGGGGCTTCTTCATTTCCACCGTGGTGTTGTTCCACGCCACCGTCACCATCAACTCACTGGCCCACCGTTTTGGCCGGCGGCGCTTCGAGACCCGTGACGACAGCCGCAACAACCTCTGGCTGGCGCTGCTTACCTTCGGCGAAGGCTGGCACAACAACCACCATTTCTTTCCTGGCACCGTCCGCCAGGGGTTCCGCTGGTGGGAGATCGACCTGACCTGGTACGGGCTGCGCGCAATGGCGGCCTTCGGCCTGGTGAGGGGGCTCAAGCCCATCCCCGAGTGGGTACTGGCCAAGGCGAGGTACTGACATGCGCATCGCGATCATCGGCTCCGGCATCGCTGGCCTGGCCAGCGCCTGGTGGCTGGACGGCGAACACGAAGTGACGCTGTTCGAGGCCAACGATTACCTGGGCGGGCATACCCACACCCATGACGTGCAGGTGGCCGGCACGCGCATGGCGGTGGATACCGGTTTCATCGTCTTCAACCCCCTGCACTACCCGCTGCTGACGGCACTGTTTGAAGAACTGGGCGTGGCCTCGCAGCCGACCACCATGAGCTTCTCAATGCACAGCGAGCGCAGTGGCGTCGAGTACAACGCCACGTCGCTGGATGGCCTGTTCTGCCAGCGCCGCAACCTGGTTTCGCCACGCTTCTGGGGAATGCTGGCCGACCTGCGCCGGTTCTACCGGGATGCACCGCTGCTGCTTGCCGAAGGCGAAGGCCCGACACTGGGCCAGTACCTGCACAGCCAGCGCTACGGTGCTGCGTTCATCGACGAGCACCTGCTGCCGATGGCTTCAGCGCTGTGGTCGTCACCGACCGACACGGTCATGCAGTTCCCGGCCCGCTACCTGGCCCAGTTCATGGCCAACCACCAGATGCTGCAGATGACCGGGCGCGCACCTTGGCGGGTAGTCAGCGGTGGCTCGGCACGCTATGTCGATGCCCTGCGTGCCCGCTGGCGGGTACGCGAGCGGCTGGAATGTCCGGTCCATTCGGTCGAGCGCATGCCGTGGGGCGCGCGCGTGCACAGCGCGGCCGGCGTGGAGGGCTTTGACGAGGTCATCCTGGCGTGCCACAGCGACCAGGCGCTGGCCCTGCTGCGTGACGCCGATCCGGTCGAACGCGACGTGCTCGGCGCCATCCGCTACCAGGCCAACGAAGCAGTACTGCATACCGACGCATCGCTGCTGCCGCGCAACCGCAAGGCATGGGCCGCATGGAATGCACACGTTCCCAAGGAGCCAGGCGCGCCCTGTACGGTCAGCTATTGCATGAACCTCCTGCAGGGCCTGCCCGGTGACACCCCGCTGGTCGTGACCCTCAACCGCAGCGAGGCGATCGACCCGGCCAAGGTGCTGCGCAGGCTGCACTATGCCCATCCGGTCCACGACCACGCAGCGGTACGCGCGCAGCAGCGCTGGGCTGAGCTGCAGGGCCGCCGCCGCACTTGGTTCGCGGGCGCGTACTGGGGCTGGGGTTTCCACGAAGACGGCATCCGCAGCGCCCGCCGCGTGGTGGACGCGATGCGCGAGTGCACCCCGCACCGCGACACCATCGCATCCGGCGAGGTGGCAGCGTGAGTGCCAGCGCACTCTACTTCGGGCAGGTGATGCACCGACGGCATCATCCGCAGCCCCACGCGTTCCGCTATCCGATCGCGCAGCTGCTGCTCGATCTGGACGAGCTGGAGACCGTGTTCGCCGGGCGCTGGCTGTGGTCGGTCAATCGCCGCAACCTGGCCGAGTTCCGCCGCAGTGACTACTTCGGCAACCCTGCGCAACCGCTGGCCGATGCGGTGCGCGACCATGCCACGGCTACCCTGGGTTATCGGCCCACCGGCCCGGTGCGCCTGCTCACCCATCTTCGCTTCGCCGGGCACGTATTCAATCCGGTCAGCTTCTACTACTGCTACCGGGCCGATGGCAGCACCCTGGACTGCATCGTCGCCGAGATCACCAATACCCCGTGGAAGGAGCGGCACGCCTATGTGCTGCCGGTAGCTGCGGCCACCGGCGACGGGGCATCACTGCGCTGGACATTCGACAAATCCTTCCACGTCTCACCCTTCATGCCGATGGACTGCCGCTACGACTGGCGGTTCAACGCACCTGGTGATGATCTTCGCGTACACATGCAGGTCTGGCGCGACGGCGTTCGGCAGTTCGACGCCACCCAGTCCATGCAGCGAAGGGTGCTGGACGGCCCTGGGCTGGCCCGGGTACTGGCCTGCTACCCCCTGATGACCACGCAGGTGGTGGCCGCCATCCACTGGCACGCGCTGCGGCTTTGGCTGAAGCGCAACCCCGTGCACGACCACCCTGCTCTTGCCGAGAAACCACGATGAATTCGATGACTCCCCTGGTCGCCTTGCCACGTCCCGGCGCCCTGGATGCATTCCTGCGCCGACGCCTGCTGGCCCAGCTTGCCCCCATGCGCGACGGCCGCCTGTGCGTGCGTGATGCACTCGGCGAAGTCTGGCTGGGCGATGCGCATGGCGAACTGCATGTCACCGTCACCATCGATGACCCGGCGTTCTACCGCAAGGTTGCAGCGCAGGGCAGTGTGGGTGCAGGTGAAAGCTACATACAGGGCGAATGGCACTGCGATGACCTGGTGGCGCTGATTCGGCTGCTGGTACGCAATCGCGACCTGCTCGACGGCATGGAGCGTGGCCCGGCCCGCCTGGGCGGCTGGCTGTTGCGGGGCTGGAACCGCCTGCGCCGCAACAGCCGCGAGGGCAGCAGCCGCAACATAGCCGCGCACTATGACCTGGGCAACGACTTCTTTGCCCTGTTCCTGTCGCCGGACCTGATGTATTCCTCAGCCCTGTTCGACAAAGAAGACGAGTCGCTGGAATCCGCCTCCCGGCGCAAGCTGGACCGCATCTGCCAGCAGCTGAAGCTCAAACCGGGCGACCGCGTGGTGGAGATCGGCACCGGCTGGGGTGGTTTTGCGCTGCACGCCGCGCAGCACTACGGCTGCCACGTCACCACCACCACCATCTCCGCAGAACAGCATGCGCTGGCGGCAGAGCGCGTGCGCGCCGCAGGCCTGCAAGGCCAGGTCACGCTGCTGATGCAGGACTACCGCGACCTGCAGGGCCAGTTCGACAAGCTGGTGTCGATCGAGATGATCGAGGCCATCGGCGCCGAATACCTGGACACCTACATGGCGACGTTGCAGCGCCTGTTGAAGCCTGATGGCGTTGCCCTGCTGCAGGCCATCACCATCGAGGACCATCGCTACGAGCAGGCCCGGCGCAGCGTCGACTACATCAAGCGCTATGTGTTCCCCGGCAGCTTCATTCCGTCGATCAACGCGATCATGGTCGCCAAAACGCGGTCCAGCGACCTGCAGCTGATCGCCCAGCAGGACTTCGGCCACTCCTACGCGCTGACCCTGCGCGCCTGGCGCCAGCGCTTCCTCGTCCGGTTGCCCGACGTGCAGGCGCAGGGCTTCGATACGCGCTTCTGCCGCCTGTGGGAGTTCTACCTGGCCTATTGCGAGGGCGGCTTCCTGGAGCGCTCGATCGGGGTCTCCCATCTGCTGATGGCACGCCCGGGGCATCGCCCGGGCGCCTCATCGGGCCAAGGCAGTTGAGATGCGCCGGTTCTGGGCCAATCTGCTTGGCAACCAGCTGGTCTGGCTGTGCGCCGTGGCCGGCGCCGGGCGCGGCTGGCAGTGGCCGGCGTTGCTGGCAGCCTCTCTCTACATCGGCAGCCAGCTGCTGACGTCGCCGCAACCACGGCTGGACCTTCGGTTGATGGCGCTGGCGCTGGCCTGCGCCTGGCTGGTCGATGCCAGCGCCGCTGCGACCGGCACCGTTCGTTACGCCGCCGCCCCGCTCGCCTGGGCGCCTCCGCCGTGGATCATGGCGCTGTGGGCCGCGTTCGCGATGACGCTGACGACCTCGATGCGCTTCCTGCTGCGCCACCGTGCCCTGCCGGCGCTGTTCGGCCTGCTGCTGGCACCGCTGGCCTATCTGTCCGCGGCACGTGGCTTTGATGCAGTGCGGTTTGCTACGCCGGCATGGCAGGGCCTGCTGGTACTGGGTGCGGGCTGGTGCATCGCGCTTTCACTGCTGTGCCACTGCGCCCGTCGCGGCTCACGAGCCAGCTCGCCGCCCCTGGCTGGAGTTCCTTCATGAGCCATCTCCTGTGGGTCCTGCTGTACACCTTGCTGATGATGAGTTGGGGCTGGGCCTGGCAGCGCCGCCACCAGAACATCGGCGTGGTCGATGTGCTCTGGGCCAAGGGCGTCGGTGCATCGGCCCTGTTGCTGGCGCTGCTCGGCGACGGCGCGACGGTGCCGCGGATCGCGCTGGGCGTGCTCGGCGGCCTCTGGGGCAGCCGTTTGGCCCTGCACCTCTGGCACCGGGTCCGTAGCGAACCGGAAGACGGGCGCTACCGCTATCTGCGCGAACACTGGCAGGGCCACCAGGGCAAGATCTTTGGCTTCTTCATGGCGCAGGCATTGCTGGTGCTGCTGTTTGCCCTGCCCTTTGTCGCAGTGGCTGCCAACCCGAGCAGTCGCATGACGTGGTGGCCCGTGGCCGCCGCGCTGGTGTGGCTGCTGAGCGTCGGCGGCGAAGCACTGGCCGACCGGCAGCTGGCCCGGTTCCGCGCCGACCCGGCAAACAAGGGCCGCACCTGCCGCGAAGGGCTCTGGCGCTATTCCCGCCACCCCAACTATTTCTTCGAGTGGCTGCACTGGTTCACTTATGTGCTGCTCGCGGTCGGTTCGCCACTGTGGTGGCTGGCGTGGGCCGGCCCATTGCTGATGTACGTGTTCCTGCGCTACCTCAGCGGCATTCCATTCACCGAGAAACAGGCGCTGCGCAGCCGTGGTGACGACTACCGCGCCTACCAGCGCAACACACCGATGTTCTTTCCCTGGTTCCCCCGTTCTTCCAAGGAGCATTCCGCATGAGCGCGATCCCGTCACTGAATCCTGCCGAAGACGCGGAAACCGGGCTGATCGCCTGGGCTGAACGCGGGCTGGTCCCCGATGCGGCGGTGCGTGCGGGCATCCGCCGCTTGTGCGCACAACGCCTGCATGAGGAAAGCGAGGGTGGCATCGAAGGCCAGTCGGCGCGCTTCAGCCGGCGCATCGCCGAGCTGGCCGACAGCCCACTCGCATTGCACACCGACGCAGCCAACCGACAGCACTATGAAGTGCCAGCTGCCTTTTTCCAGGCCTGCCTGGGCAAGCGACTGAAGTACAGCAGCTGCTACTACCCCACCGGGCGCGAAACGCTGGACCAGGCCGAGGACGCGATGCTGGAACTGTACGGCCAGCGCGCAGGCCTGGTCGATGGCCAGCAGATTCTCGAACTGGGATGCGGCTGGGGCTCACTGACCCTGTGGATGGCAGAACGCTACCCGCAGGCCATCATCACCGCCGTTTCCAATTCGCACAGCCAACGCCAGCACATCATGGCGCAGTGTGAAGCCAGGGGGCTGCACAACGTCGAGGTGATCACCCGCGATGTCAACCAGCTTGAGCTGCCTGCGGCACGCTTCGACCGCTGCGTGTCGGTGGAGATGTTCGAACACGTGCGCAACTACGAGCGCCTGCTGGCGGGCATCGCTCGGTGGTTGAAGCCGGACGGCGCGCTGTTCGTGCACATCTTCGCCCATCGCACATTGATGTATCCGTTCGAGACAGACGGCGGCGACAACTGGATGGGGCGGCACTTCTTCACCGGCGGGCTGATGCCGGCAGCTGACACCCTGCTGCATTTCCAGCGCGACCTGCGGCTCGACCAGCGCTGGCTGCTGGACGGCACCCACTACCAGCGCACCGCCGACCACTGGCTGGCCAACCAGGATGCGGCCCGCCAGCAGGTGATTCCGGTGTTGATCGCAACCTATGGCCAGGCTGCAGCGAAGGTCTGGTGGCAGCGCTGGCGGATGTTCTGGATGGCCTGTGCCGAGTTGTTTGGCTATGACGACGGCCAGCAGTGGCTGGTGGCCCACTATCTGTTCCGACCCCGCTGAGGTGCAACATGAGCATGTTCTCGCTGCTTCCCCTGATCGCGGTCGGCCTGTTCGGTTCCGGCTGCAGTTCCAGCGACACCCGCCCGCTGCCGCGCCCGCCATCCGTGGATGTGCCGCGCTTCATGGGCGATTGGTATGTGATCGCGCATATCCCGTCGCGCCCCGAACGGGAGGCCTTCGACGCGGTGGAGAGTTACGCACTTCGTCCCGACGGGCGCATCCAGACCACCTTCACCTACCGCAAGGGCAGCTTCGATGCGCCGCAGAAGTCGATGCATCCCATCGGTCGTGTGGAGAAGGAAGGCAATGGCGCGATCTGGGGCATGCAGTTCATCTGGCCAATCCAGGCCGAGTACGTGATTGCCTGGCTCGACGAGAGCTACCGCCAGACCATCGTGGCGCGCAGCAAGCGCGACTACGTCTGGTACATGGCCCGCACACCACAGGTGTCCGAGCATGACTATGAGCAGGCGGTCGCACGGATTGCGGCCATGGGTTATGACACCCGCAAGCTCAGACGCGTGCCGCAGTCGGTCCGATGACACGCCACGACCCTTTGCGCTGGGCGGCATCGCCCGCCAACTTCTGAAGGGCCTGGATTCGGGCGTGGCGATCCATTACATCAATTAACACCCCTGGATTGATGGTTCGCGCACATTGACTCTTAGGAATAATCGCAAAAATCCAGCAAATTCGGTGCCCGGCGCGGCAGCAGCGCCAGAATGGTCGCCACGCCCTCCCGGGCGCCGATCACCTCCCAGCGCATGAATGGATACCCTGCACCGCGCCGTCTGCGGCTCGCACTGCTAGACGATCACGAAGTCGTCCGCCGCGGCACCGCCTTGCACCTGTGCCGCGACGTCCGCTTCAACATTGTCGCCAGCCACACCCACAGCGATGCGTTCATCGGCTGCCTGCGCAAGCTGGCAGTGGATGTCGCCATCATCGATCTCACCCTGGCGCCTGGCGACCGCAGCAGTGATGAGCTGGTTCCCCTGCTGCGGGAGCGCTTTCCTCATGTGCCCCTGCTGGCCTTCGCCACGCTGACGCCAACAACCCGCGTGGACCACCTTCTGGCGGCCGGCATCAGCGGCATTGTCAGCAAATCCGAGCCGCTGGAGATGCTGTCCGAGGCCATCGTGCGTGTGTCGCAGGGATTGTGCCGCCTGCCGGCCGATTGCCTGGTCCCGGCCTGCCGCGACGAACTCAGTCGCAATGAACGCGAAGTGCTGGACCTGCTCCTGTCCGGCCTGACCGTATCGGAGATCGCATTGCGCCGCCACCGCAGCGTCAAGACGGTCAGCACCCAGAAGGTGGCCGCCCTGCGCAAGCTCGGGCTGCGCAATGACGTGGAGATCTATGCGCTGCGAGAGCAGCGGAACCTCCGATGAGGCGCCGTGTTCGCCTCCGGTTGCATACCTTTGTGACCTCGTTGATGGTCCTGATCCTGCTGCCAGCAGCCTCGGCCGAGGATGCACATCTGCAGGCGTGGCCGGCGGGTCGCGAAGTGCGGGTCGCCACCGCGCCATCATTGCGCCCGCTGCCTGCACCACTGGCGGACTCGATCCCGCTCCCGACCCTCGCCCACGGCTATGCGCAGCTCGTGGCTGACCATTCCGGACTGCGCTTCCGTGACATCGCCTACACCAGCACGAGGGCAGCGGTCACTGCCGTCTGCCGGCACGAGGCCGATCTGGTGCTGGTGATGGGCGGCCCGGCGCATCGCCCACGGCCCTGCCCCGGCCTGATGGCATCCGGCGCCTTCGATGGCGGCAAGACGGTCCTGGCCGTGCGTAAAGGCGAGCACGCGCCACGTGACGTCGGCAGCGTGAAGGCGCAGGTGCTGGCCGTGATTCGCGGAGGCCCTTATGCCAGCTGGCTGGCAACCCACCATCCGCAGGTCCGCCTGCTGCACTTGCCCGATCGGCATGCAGCCCTGGCCGCCGTGGACAACGGCATCGCCGATGCTGCGATCGGCCTGGAAGCTACACTGCACGCGATGATCCGGCGGCACTTCGCGGGCAAACTGCAGCTTCTACCGTTCGAGAGCGACTTCTCCACCGATCTGCACCTGCTCGTGCGCCGCGAGGACCAGCAGCTGCTGACGCGCATCGACCAGGCACTGCACGACATCACGCTCGAAGAGCACGCGGGCCTGCTGGCATTGTGGGCGCAGCAGATGCTGCCCGCCTCCATCGAGAACGCGCTTGACCGGGTGCGCGCCCTGCACCTGCCCTGGCTGCTGTATGTGGCCGCAATACTCATCGGCCTGACCGTGTTCTGGCAGGCACTACGTTGGCGAATCGGTCGCACGGAACAACGCCTTGGGCGCGCGGCAGGAATGATCAGCCACGAAGTGCGCAATTCCGCGCAGACGATACTGGCTTCGATCGACCTGCTGAGCCAGTCGCGCCTGTCCAGGAGAGAGCGCGACCTGCTAGCGGCCGCGCGTGCCGCCGGCCACGCGCTGCGCAGGCTGCTCGACCGCTCGCTCGCGTTCTCGCGTCTGGCCAGCGGCAGCTTCAGGCCCCACGTCGTACCTTGCGACGTCGGCCAGCTCTGTGCCCATGCACTGGACGCGATCCGGCCGGAGGCACTGCGCAGGGGATTGTCCCTCAAGCTTGATTGCACGCCCGACCCCGCGCCGACGGTCGCACTCGATGCTGACGGGCTGCGCCAGATTGTCGACAACCTGCTGGGCAACGCGTTGAAGTTCACTGATGCCGGTGGCATCGAAGTGCGCCTGCAGCTGTCACCCATCCCGTCTGCCAGGGAGCTGTTGCTGGATGTGATCGACAGCGGCATCGGTATCGCCCCCGCGCAACTGCCGCTACTGTTCCGCCCGTTCCAGCAGGGAGAGGATGGCCAGAAGCGCGGCGGCACTGGCCTGGGCCTGACGATTGCGCGCGAGCTGGCCATTGCCATGGGCGGCAACCTGGCCGCGTACAGCGTACATGGGCGCGGCAGTCGCTTCACCCTGCGACTGCCGGCCCGCGCTGTCCCTCGCGATCCGCCCCCCATCGAGCGCCCGCAGCAGGCGCCGTTGACGGGCACAGAGCTGCTCCTGGTCGAGGACCATGCACTCAGCCGGCGCGTCGTGGCAGAGCAACTGCGTCGGCTGGGTGCCGATGTGTGCGCGGTTGCCGATGCGGAAACCGCGTTGGCCGAACAGACGCTGCGACCGCGCGGCACGGTGGTGCTGGATATCGGGCTCCACGGACGGGACGGCTACGGCTTGGCACAGCAGCTGCGCGCGCGGGCAAAGGCGCCCCTGCGAGTGATTGCCCTGTCCGCCCGCATGGGGCGCCGGCACGTGGCGCGCTGTCGCCGGGCCGGATTCGACGCCGTCCTGGTCAAGCCGCTGCAGGTGGCAGACTTGCTGCAGGCGCTGGGCCTTCCGCCTTCGGCGCACGCTGCCGCGCCTTGTAGCGCGCCGGGCGCCGACCCGGATTTCGCTGCGGATATCGCCCATGAGCTGGCCGGGATCGAACAGTCCCTGCAGGACGCCGATGCCGCGACATTGCGCCATCATGCGCACCGCCTGCAGGGCACGTTGCAGATGTGCCGGGCAATCGACCAGGCCGGCACCGCGGCCGCCCTGTGGGAGTTGGGGCAGCAGGCCACGCCCGACTGGGGCGAGGCATGGCGACTGCTGCAGGGATTGCAGCAGTGGCACGGCTCCCGCAAGGCGGAAGCCGTGCCTTCAAGCTGATCAGGCCGCCAGGCGCTCGACCTGGCGACGGGTCAGGTCGTTGAATCGTCCCAGCGACATCAGGTGCTGGTGGATCAGTGCCAGCCAGCCACTGCGGTGCCACTCGACCACGGTTGCTTCCGGCAGCGCGACGAACTTCTCGACGTCCACGACCAGGAAGCCGTTGAGATTGAACTCGCGGCCATCCGGAGTGCGCACGGTGGCGTTGCGCTCGACCAGCAGGCCGTTGTCGATCAGGGCCTTGGAGAAGGCCTGGGTCTGTTCGTGCTCGCGGGTGTACTGGCCGCAGAACTCCAGCGCCTGCTGCACCATGTCGGTGGCCTTGCCGTCCACGAACAGCGGCTGGCCTTCGTCACCCCCCTTGACCACGCGCGAGCTCTCTTCGTCGATGCCCAGCAGGAAGTCGTTGTCCGCACCGGTGTCGATGAAAATGAAGGGGTGGCGACGCAGGTAGGCCGGAATGTAGGCCTCGTCTTCCCACAGGCCGTCCTTGATGAACAGGTTCTGGTCGGACACACCGACGGCCGCCATCGGCACGGCGGTCGGGCCAGCAAACAGAATCGGGAAGTGGTGCAGGGCCAGCGAGAACTCGCCCAGCACCAGCGGAATGGCGTTGTTGCCGGCCGCAAACTCGAGCCTGCCCGGCAGGATGCGCAGATCGGCGTGCACATCGGCCTGCAGCGGCACCGGACGGGTATAGAACAGGGGAGCGCCGCTCGGCGCCGCTTCGGTGGTGGTGTCGCTGGTGGTGGTCATCTTGGGAACCGTTCAATCATGCGCGCCTGCCATCCCGGGCGCGCCAGCGGGAACAACCTGAATCCCGCATTATCAACAAGCTCGATGACAACGGCCACCCCACCGACGGCCTATTTCAGCTGCAAGGGGTAGCGCTGCCAGAGCACGTGCACCAGGAACCCGGCCAGCTCGGTGTCGCGCGCGCTCACCGCGGCACGGATCTTGTCCAGCAGCACCATGTCGCTGCAGGAACGCACGTCGGCATGGTTGGCCTGCCCCGCCCTGCGCGCACGATAGCGCGCCGCCCGTTGCGCATCGCTCATCGCGTACCCGAACTTGGGCGGACGGCCGCGCTTGCGCGGCAGGGTCAGCTCCAGGGTTCCGGGGTCTTTGTCATCACGCATGAGAGGGGTGCGGGCGGCGGCGAGCAACGGGGGGCGCAATTTATCGTGAGGCATCACTTTAATCCAGCTTTTTCTGCACTTTTGTTGCGATGCAGCGCCAATGTTGCCGTGTCGGTGCGGATCCATCCACGCATGGCGTGGATCTACTGCAGAGCTCGCGACCCGGTCACCCGCTAGATCCACGCCATGCGTGGATGCGGAAACCCGAACAAAAAAGTGGGAGCCCGCGAACGGGCTCCCCTCGTCTTCCTCATGCAGCGCGTACCGGTTCATAGCCGTGCAGGTGCGCTTCGCTGCTGGCCCGTCCCTGGCTGAGCGACCGCAGCGCGGTGGTGTACCCCACCAGCTGCGCCAGTGGCGCGAAGCCACTGACCTCGGCACGACCGTCCTGGTCGTCGATGCGGGCGATGCGGCCGTGGCGCCGGTTGAGGTCGCCGACTACATCACCGACCGACGCCGAAGGCGAATGCACCGTCACCGCCATCACCGGCTCCAGCAGCTGCGTGCCACCCTCGGCCAGCGCCGCCTTGATCGCCTCGGCGCCCGCACGGTGGAACGCCATCTCCGATGAGTCCTTGGCATGGGTCTGGCCATCGACAAGACTGACCTCGATGCCGACCACCGGATGACCCTGCGGCCCTTCCGACAGTGCGGCACGCACGCCCTTTTCCACCGCCGCGATGAAGCTGCGCGGCACCACGCCACCGACGATGCGGTCCTTGAACACCACCTGGTCGTCCTCACGCGGCGCCACGTCCAGCACCACGTGCGCGAACTGGCCCTGGCCACCGGTCTGCTTGACCAGCCGCCCAACGACACCCGTCATCGCGCGCATCGGCGTCTCCTGGTAGGCCACGCGCGGTGCACCTACGCCCACGTCGACGTTCCACTCGCTGCGCAGGCGCTCGACCATCACTTCCAGGTGCAGTTCGCCCATACCCCAGACCAGGGTCTCCGCCGTATCGCGATCGGTTTCAACGCGGAACGACGGATCTTCCTGGGCCAGGCTCGCCAGTCCCTGCGCCATCCGGATCAGGTCGGCCGCACGCGCCGGTTCCAACCGCCAGGCCAGCACCGGCGCCTGCGCCTGTATGTTCTCCAGGCGCAACGGCAGCGCACGGCCGCTCAGCGTTTCACCGCTGACCGCATCCTTCCAGCCCAGCACCGCGACGATGTCACCGGCCACGGCCTGTTCAATGTCGTGGGTCTGGTCGGCCTGCACCCGCACCAGCCGGCTGACCCGCCGTCCCTGCGGATGCTGCGAACTGGCCACCGCGTCGCCCACCTTCAAGGTGCCCGAGTACAGCCGCACGAAGCTGAGTGCACCGTGCTGCTGGTGGGTAATCTTGAACAGCAGCCCCGCCAGCGGGCCATCAGGATCCGGCGGCAAGACCACCTCGCCCTCATCGCTTTCGGCGCTGACGGCAGGGCGATCCAGCGGCGACGGCAGGTAATCGACCACGGCATCCAGCAGCGTCTCGATGCCCTTGTCCTTGAACGCAGCACCGGCCAGCACGGGCACGCCCGCACCCGCCAGCGTCGCCCGGCGGATCGCCGCGCGCAGCGCCCCGGCATCGATCACCCGACCTTCCAGCCAGGCATCGGCCAGTTCTTCGTCATGATCGGCCACGGCTTCGACCAGAGCATCGCGCTGGGCTCGCCACTGGACACGTGCCGCGTCGTCCCACGGTCTGATGGTCGTCGCACCGTCGCGCCACTGCAGCACGCGCTCATCGACCAGGTCGACCCAGCCGTTGAAGTCGCTCTCGCTGCCCAACGGCACGCCCAGCGCCCACGGCCGCGCCTGAAGCTTGTCCTGAAGCTGCTCCAGTACGCGCTCGAACGACGCGCCGACGCGGTCCATCTTGTTGATGAAGGCGATCAGCGGCACGCGATGACGGCGCGCCTGGCGCCACACCGTCTCGGACTGCGGCTGCACGCCATCCACGGCCGAGAACACGGCCACGGCGCCGTCGAGCACGCGCAGCGAACGTTCGACTTCGATGGCGAAGTCGATGTGGCCAGGAGTGTCGATCAGGGTCAGCCGATGCGGCGGCAGGTCACGCGGTGCCCACTGCGCCTGCACGGCGGCCGCGCCGATGGTGATGCCCCGTTCGCGCTCGATTGCCGAGAAATCGGTGGTCGCATTGCCGTCGTGCACTTCGCCGACGCGATGGATCTCGCCGCTTTTCCACAGCAAGCGTTCGGTCAACGTGGTTTTGCCGGCGTCGATGTGGGCAATGATGCCAAGGTTGCGACGACGGGAAAGGACTTGGGTGTTCATGAGAAAGGTTCCTGCAAAGCCAACTTCGGGGGCCGCGCACCCCGGTTGGCGACAGGGTGCGCGGCTAGCGTTCGGTCTCGGCGATCTGGTGCATGGCACGTTCTCCTTTGCAGTACTGGGTAGCGTCGAGTACGTAGAGTCGACTGGGTAGCGTCGACTGTTAGTCGACTCACAAAAAACAAAAACGAAAAGAGCGCCCCGGAGGGCGCTCTGTCGAAGGTCCAGCGATGGCCGTTTCAACGGTCTCGTGGGGCTCCAGGCAGACACGCCCGTTCCGCGCTGGCGCGGGTCAGGGTGAAAAACTTCAGGAGCGGCATCCGATTCATGGGGCGCATTCTAGACCTGCCAATCTGGCGCGCAAGTGAATATTGAACGCATAAATGGAACGATGCACACCACAGTAGAACCACCCCGCGGGTGGCTGTGATGAGTGCCTGACGCCTTACTTGCACCCATGCAGCGTGCGGGCATCCGCCACGGTCGCTGCCTGGTCATCCCCCATCGAAATCCACCCCTTCAACGACATCGCCGGATCCACATGCGGCTGCCGTGCGCCACCGTGGACCACCACTTCGGTCCAGCTGCCCACCGGCGCCAGTTCGGACAAGCGCGCCGCCTGGTCGTCCTCGGTGCTGAACATGTCGTCCGGACCCGCCGGCGGCGTGGCATTCACGGTTTCCGTCTTGCGGGTCCGGACCCGAAGTGCACCGTCCGGCAGCCGCTGGGTGATCACTTCGTATCGCTCAACACCATACGCCCAGCTATTTTCGCCAACGCTGCGGGTCTCGATGCCATCATCCGCCACAGCCACCCTCTCCCCTGCCGGCCCGACAACGCCCGCGACAGCCGCCAGGCCGGACATCAATGCCTGATAGACGATCATCTGCCGCTGCTCGGTGGTCAACGCTCCGGCCTTGAGCTTGGCCGCAGGAATCTTCAGATACGCCGTCTCCCTGCACAGCACCAGCACCTGCTGGTCGTCCCAACTCACCGACATTTCCTCGTTGGCGAAGTACTGCGTCTTCATCGACGTCACAGCGGCGCCCTCGCCACTGGAATGCCGGGTTTCTATCAGCGAGGCGTTCTCGGCCGCGTCGGTCAGCGAAACCTGGGAGGTCGAAGCTGCATGGGCTGCGCAAACGGAACCAATCATCGTGGCAAGCAGCACACTGCGCGTGGCGGTACGGAACATGGCATCAGCCCATTGAAGAAAACGAAGCAACCATGATACCCGGAGCAACCCGGCGGCCTTCGTTCAGGTCACCACAACCAGCGGCACCCCACGACGCGGATGCTCCAGCACCACCACATCCTGCTGGTAGACACGCTGCAGGTTGTCTTCGGTGAGCACCTGCAGCGGCGTACCATCGGCCGCCACCCTGCCCTGTTCCAGCAGCACGACGCGATCGGCGTAGCCAGCCGCCAGGTTCAGATCGTGCAGCACCACGATCACGCACGCACCGGCCTCGGCGCAGGCACGCACGCTACGCAATGTGCGCTCCTGGTGACGCAGGTCCAGCGCGGCGGTCGGCTCATCGAGCAGCAGCAGCGGCGTATCCTGCGCCAGCACACGCGCGAACGTGGTCCGGGCGGACTCGCCACCGGAGAGCTGCTGCACCTCGCGCAGGCGCAGCGCCTGCAGTTCGGCGGCATCGATGGCCGCTTCCACCCGGGCATCGTCCGTGACCGGGTCCGGCGGGTGTGGCAACCGGCCCATCGCCACCACCTCCTCTACGCTGAAGGCGAAACGAACGCCGTGCTCCTGCGGCATCACCGCGCGCTCGCGCGCCAGCGGCCCGGCCTTGTAGCTGGCCAGCGGTTTGCCCAACAGGCGCACCTCGCCCGCATCGGCGCGCAGGTCGCCGGCCGCTACCGCCAGCAACGTGGACTTGCCCGCGCCGTTCGGGCCAACCAGCGCGGTCACCGTACCCGGCTCGAACGCCAGCGAGATGCCATGCAGGATCTCGCGCTGCTGGCGACGCACCACCACCTCGTGCAGCTTCAACAGCACGCTCATGGGGCCGCCTTGCGGCGCTGCTGCAGCACCAGCCAGAGGAAGAACGGCGCGCCCAGCGCGGCCGAGAACAAGCCCAGCGGAATCTCCGCGGGCGGATCGAGCGTGCGGGCCGCGGTGTCGGCCACCACGATCAGCAGCGCACCGAGCAGCCCGGACAACGGCAGCAACCAGCGATGACCCGGGCCGACCAGCAGGCGTGCCACGTGCGGCACTACCAGGCCAACGAAACTGATCGAACCGGCAAACGCCACCGCCGCGCCCACCAGCAGCGCACTGAACGCCACCAGACGACGCCGCGTGCGGGTCACGTCCAGCCCCAGATGCTGCGCCTGGCGTTCGCCCAGCGCCAGCATGTCCAGCGGCGTGGCCAACCGCTGCAACGCGAACGCGCCGATCGCAAACAGGGGCACCACCGCCGCCACATCGGCCCAGTTGGCACGCGCCAGCGAGCCCATCTGCCAGAACACCAGCGACTGCAGTTCGCTTTCGCTGGCGATGTACGTGAGGAAACCGATCAGCGCGGAGCAGAACGCGGCCATCGCGATGCCGACCAGCAGCAGCGTGGCGTTGCCACTGCCTTTGCCGGGCCGCGCCAGCGCGTAGGTCAGGCCGATCGCCAACGCACCGCCAGCGAACGCCGCCACCGGCACCAGCCAGCCCGCTGCGCCCGCAGCGCCGAGAACAATGGCAGCCACCGCACCCAGCGCAGCACCCTGGCTGACACCGACGATGCCGGGGTCGGCCAGCGGATTGCCGAACAGGCCCTGCAGGCTGGCACCGGCCATCGCCAGCGATGCACCCACCATCGCGCCTAGCAAGGCACGCGGAATGCGCAGCTGCCAGACCACGGCGAGGTCGCGGCTACTGACCGCCTGCGGATCGAGCAGACCCAGCTTCACCGCCAACGCCTGCATCACCTCCAGCGGTGGCAGCCGCAGCGGGCCCACAGCGAACGAGGCCAGCACCGCACCCAGCAGTGCCAGCAACGCCACCAGCAACATCGTCCGCCCGCGACGGCGGCGCCGATCCGCCGGACTCATGCCTTCGGCAACGCCGCCAGGGCCTTGGCCAGCGCCAGCGCGCCAGCACCGGAACCGACACTGGTGTACTTCAGCTGCACGTCCGGCATCACCCAGACCCGATTGGCCTGCCCGGCCGGGGTCTGCTTCAGCGTCGGGTACGCCTTCCACAGGCCCTCGGCACCACCGAACAGCTGCAGGTCATGCTCGGTCACCAGGATCACCTCGGGCGCTGCGGCGACCACGCCTTCATTGCTCAGCTGCGAGTAGTTCTTCACTCCCGCCTCGGTGCCGATGTTGACGCCGCCAGCCAGCGCGATCAGCTGCGCCGAGGCGCTGTCGGCACCGGCAACAGTCGGTGAGCCGCCAGCGCCGGTGGCCGAGACGTGGATCAGTCGTGGCGCATGGCCCAGGCCCTTGCCAATCGCTGCAGCCTCGTCGAGCTGACGCTGCACCTGCGTGGCCAGTGCTTGCCCTGCCTCGGCCAGCCCTAGTGCCGCGGCGACCTTGCGCACCTTGTCCGGCGCTGGCTGCAGGTCATCGATGACCACCGCCGGCTCGCCCACTTCGCGCAGTTTCCTGGCCAGCTCGGTATGGCGGCGCAGGCTGTTGCCGAGGAACAGCGAGCCCTGCAGGCTCAGCACGCCCTCCACGCCAGTGGTCCGGTTGAACAGGAACTGGTGCGGCGCGGCCAGGCCGGCCTGGGTGGTGGTGTTGGTCGGCGCGGCAAATACCTGCTTGCCCAGCCCCAGTGCTTCGATCACCGCGATGACGTCGTCGCCACCGGCGATGATCCGGCTGGTATCGGCCACTTCGATATCGGCGCCATCATCGGAATGCACCTTGGCCGGCAGCACCGCCTTCTGGCCGTGCACGGCCGGCATTTCGGCTCCTGCCACGCGCTGCCAGCCTGCCGGCAGCGCGGTTTCCGCAGCGGCCGCCGTTGCTGCGGGCGACTCGGCAGGCGTATTGGCATCAGAGGGAGCCGACGAGCCACCACAGGCAGCCAGCGCCAGCGAAACAGCCAACGGAAGCGCACACAGGCGCAGACGGGACGCGATGTTCATGCACAATCTCCTTGCTGGCAGGGCGACGCGCACGCCGCCCCACCGTGTGACTTACTGCTTCGGGGTGATGCGGGTGATGCGGTCACCCTTCGGGTCTTCGCCGCCGCGCGACTTGTTCACCGCGAACACGTTGCCCTTGCCATCGGCGCGGACGTGGTTCGGCAGCGTGCCGCCATCAAGATTGGCGACCACCTTGCCGTCACCGTTCACCACGGTGACCGTGCCAGCGCCACGGTTGCTGACGTAGGCCAGGCCAGAGGCATCATCGAAGGCGACGTTCAGCGCGCCGGCGCCGACCGGCACATCGTGCAGCACCTTGCCGGCGGCCACGTCGACGATCAGCAGGTTGTCGGTGCCCTGCGAGGCCACGTACAGGCGGTTGCGCGCCGCGTCGTAGGCCACGCCCGAGGCACTGATCGAATTGCCCAGATCGATGACCTTCTCGACCTTGCCGCTGGCCACATCGATCACCGCCGCTTCCGGGGTGCCGATGCTGACGGTGAACAGCTTGCCGCCCTTCTCGTCCAGCACCAGGCTCATCGGGGTGAACGTGCCGTCGTCCACGCCGGATTCCAGCGTCACCTGCGGCAGTTCCTTGAAGGTCTTCGCATCGAACACCGACAGGTGGTCCTCGCCGGTGGCAGAAGCGAACACCTTGCCGCGCGTGCCGTCGACCACCACGTCGCGCGCGTGCGGCACGGTGTCGACGGGGAACTGGTGGACCAGCGACAGGTCCTTCTGGCGATAGACGGCGATCGAGTTCTGGCGGGTGTTGGTGACCCAGACATTGCCGTGGGTGTCATCCACGCCCACGCCGTAGACCGCGTACACCGCACCATTGGTGCTGCCCGGCACCTGCGCCGGGGTGATCGCCTTGGTCACCTTCAGCGACGTCGGGTCCAGCTTCAGCAGCTGCGACTGGGTCACCGGCGGGCGACCCACCGCCGAGGTCACGAACACCGCGTTGCTGGCGGCGCTGTAGGCGGACTGGTACAGGCCCGGCACCAGCTTGTTGGACTGGGTGGCGAACTGCGCCTGGCCGGACAGTGGCAGCTGCGGCGAGACGCGCAGCTTCAGGACGGTGGCCGCAGCCGGTTGGCTGGCGCGCACCACCACCGGATGGGTGCCCGGCACCGCGTCGGCCGGAATGCTCAACTGGGCCTTGAAGTTGCCATCCGCGTCGACCACCAGCGGCTGCGCGTTGAGCACGCTGTCACCGCGCAGCAGGCTGACCTTCTGGCACGGCACGAACCCACGGCCGACCACGTCGGCAGTGCTGCCGGGAACCACGTTCTCACCGCGTGAGACGACTTCACCCTTGAAGGTGGCGTTGGCCGGCTGGTCGAACACCGGCTGCGCGGTGGCGGTCACCGCCAGCAAGAGGCCGGCGGCGAGAGAGGTGAGACGGAAAGACGGACGGAACGACATGGAAGGCTCCTTGCACACGTAGGCCGCGCCACGCGGCGCGGGAGTCATCGGTTGCCTGGGCCGCTGCACGCCGGCAGCCTCGCCTGGGTAGTGGGGTCGCACGGCATCGCGTGCGAAGGCATTCATTCGGCGGCGTTGTCCCCGCCCCTGGGCGCGCCATCGCCGGCGCTGCGGTCGGTCACGCCGTACAGTTCATGCAGCGCGGCATGGAACGAGGCCGGCAGCATCGGGCCGTGTCCCAGCCCCGGGAACTCGCGGTACTGCACGCTCAGGCCCTCCACCTTGGCCAGCCGCTCGGACAACTGCATCGCCGCATCCGGCGTGGCACCGCCAATGCGGCGCAGGTGCGCGACCACCCGTGGATTGCTCAGGTCGCGCTTGCCACGATCACCAACACGCTCGGCACCGCCCAGCATCAGCCACAGCTTTGCCGGCTGGCCATGCACGTTCTGCACGAACTGCTGTTCCGGATCACCCAGCGCCGCGCCCTGGCTCCACCACAGCGAGGGACTGGCCGCCAGATAGGACTGGAAGGCGGCGGGGCGGGTGTAGAGCGCATTGAGCACGAACAGCCCGCCCAACGAGTGCCCCCACAGTGCTTGCTGCTGCGTATCGATGTGTGCGCGTCGCTCGACTTCCGGCTTGATGCGGCGTTCGATCACATCCAGGAAAACCGCAGCACCACCGCCAGCTGCCTGGGTCGTACCGCTCTCGTCATCGGCACGGTCGATCCACGCGGTGTAGTCGCGGGTGCGCGCCCTGGAATCGATGCGCAGGTCGTTGTCGTAGCCGATCAGCACCAGCACCGGCGGCGCCTTGCGCGCGGCCAGCTCGGCCAGCAACGGCTGATCTAGGACCATGGCGACGGCGTTGCCGTCCAGCGCGTACAGCACCGGAGAGGGCACCTTGCTGGCCTTGACCGGGATCGCCAGGTTCACCCGCCAACGGCGCTGCTGGTCCGGGCTGTCCAACACGAAATGCTCGAAGCGATAGCTGGCCGCCGGCTCGTCGAGCACGGTGTGGCCGATCTTCTGCAGCGGATTGCGCTGCTGCGCATGGGCGTACGGGGTGGCCAGGAGCAGACCCATCATCAAGGCGGCCATGCCGCGGGCCAGTGGACCACGGCGCAAAGGCGGGACGAAATGCTTCATCAGCGGCGGCACGAGCGGCCGATGGCCGCCGGTTCACAGGGGACCGCAGTCTACCTTAAACGCGAATGATTATCACATCGATCAAATGTCACACTGTGTCTCACGCGCGCGATGCGTTCATTTTCCCGGTTGCGCCGGAAACACCGAATCCACTATTTTGCCGGGCAGCGGGGCGCAGGAGCGCCCTTCCCTCGCAGGGCTGCGGATGGATGGGCAATCGAGCCATCGGCCGCGCCCTGTCCCTTGCCAAACCCATCCACGCATGGCGTGGATCTGTTCACCACCACCCACGGGAATGGATCCCGTGACTGCGAGAACATCTTGAAGCGCACCGCCCTGATCGCCCTTTCCCTCGGCCTGCTTGCACCGCTGGCCGCCCATGCCGCACAGGACCTGCCAACGCTCTACCAGGCCTTTGAAGAAGCCGGCAATTCTTCACTGGGCATGGACGAACTCAACCAGACGGTGACATTCACTGCCGTGGCACTGAGCGTTTCCAGCAACCTGGCGGGCGAACCGCTGATCGAGGCCGGCGATGACCAGGGCAATGTCCTGGCCCGGCTGACCAGCGACGATGAGCAGCAGGCGGCCAAGCTGGGCGCGCTGGAAGAAGGCGCGACCTTCACCGCCAGCTGCACGCTGCAGTTCAGCTCGGGCACCGATTACCTGTCCTTCGGCGATTGCACCATCAAGTAAAGATGAAGCCGGCAAAATGCCGGCTTCATTTCTTTGCCTCTGTAGCGTCGAGCCATGCTCGACTCATGCATCATCACGGCCCCGCAGGCACCGGACCATAAACGTTCTCCTGCGGCGTGCCCGGCAGCAGCGAGAAGATCATGATCACGATCCCGCCCCCCGGCACCAGCGCCAGCGTCAGCGTCAGCGTCAGCGTCAGCGTCAGCAGGAACAGCCAGCCCGACTGGTTGCAGTCATGTCAACGCCATTTGACCAGCTCAGCAACATCACTACGCTAGGCAAATGAAGAGCATCTTTATCGCGTTACTCCTGACGTCCACACCGCCCTCAGCAGAACCCGGACACATAGAGCCCGGCTACATAATGGGCAGCCTCAAGGCAAACCCGTCTCCGATGCCTGCCGCGCTCAAAGCAATGGATGCGAAATGGGAAATGGACTACAAAACGCTGCGCCGTTTCCTGTTAAAGGCTGGATGGGTCGCGACGCCACGCGAGTATTCTCACCCTACCGTCTACGGATTTCCCGAGGTCAATTGTGGCCAAGGTTGGCAGGCGGCCTGCTCGTCCGGCTTTCACAAAGGCAAGCAGGAAGTCTTTCTCTGGCTTCATCCAACAGACACCAACCTGATCCTAATCGGCGCAGATTGACGTATCCGCCACATGCACGGGCTCAGCGACCCTTCGCGGCCCGCGCCGCCTCACGCTCGGCGCGCAGCCGATCCAGCTTTTCCTTCAACTTGATTTCCAGCCCGCGCGGCACCGGGTTGTAATACACGCGCTCACCCATCGCATCCGGGAAACCCGTCTGGTCCAGCGCGATGCCCCCTTCGGCGTCGTGGTCGTACTGGTACTCGGCGCCGTAGCCCAGCTCCTTCATCAGCTTGGTCGGCGCATTGCGCAGGTGCAGCGGCACCTCTTCGGTACCACTCTGGCGCACGTCGGCCTTGGCCTGGTTGAACGCGGCGTAGCCCGCGTTCGACTTGGCGGTGCTGGCCAGGTACAGCACCAACTGGGCGAACGCGAGCTCGCCTTCCGGGCTGCCGAGCCGCTCGTAGATGTCCCAGGCTTCCAGCGCCATGCTCTGCGCGCGCGGATCGGCCAGGCCGATGTCCTCGATCGCCATGCGGGTCAGCCGGCGCGCGAGATAGGACGGATCGCAACCGCCGTCCAGCATGCGGGTCAGCCAGTACAGCGCAGCATCGGGGTTGGAGCTGCGCACGGACTTGTGCAGCGCCGAAATCTGGTCGTAGAACTGCTCGCCGCCCTTGTCGAAGCGGCGGGTACGATCGGCCAGCACCTGGGTCAGGGTCTGTGGCGTGATGCGCCCCCCCTCCCCGCCCGCCAGTTCGGCGGCGATTTCCAGCAGCGTCAGCGCACGACGCACATCACCGTCGGCGGCGGTCGCAATTTCCAGCAGCAGCTCGGGAGCGACCTCGATGTGCTCTTCACCCAGGCCGCGCTCACGATCACCCAGCGCACGCTCCAGCGCCTCGACGATGTCGGTCGGCGAAACGCCTTCCAGCACATGCACGCGGCAACGCGACAGCAGCGCCGAATTCAGCTCGAACGATGGATTCTCGGTGGTGGCACCGACGAACAGGATGGTGCCGCGCTCGATATGCGGCAGGAACGCGTCCTGCTGCGCCTTGTTGAAGCGATGTACCTCATCCACGAACAGCACGGTGCGGCGGCCTTCGGCGAAGCGTTGCGCGGCCTCGGCCAGCACCTGGCGCACCTCCGGCAGGCCGGACAGCACGGCAGAGATGGCGCGGAATTCCGCATCGGCGTACTCGGCCAGCAGCAGCGCCAGCGTGGTCTTGCCGCAGCCCGGCGGCCCCCACAGGATCATCGAATGCACGCGACCGGATTCGACCGCGCGGCGCAGCGCACTGTCCGGCGCCAGCAGGCGCTTCTGCCCGACCATTTCGTCCAGGGTGCGGGGGCGCATGCGCTCGGCCAGCGGGCGCATGTGTTCCCGATCGACGCTCAGCAGATCGGGTCCGGGGAATGAAGTGGAGCGATGTCTTGGCACCCGGTCATTGTACCGCGCCACCCAACGGTAGCGCCGAGCCGTGTCCGGCGGGCGGGACGCGATGTCTGGTAGTGCCGACCGCTGGCCGGCAGATCAACAGCATGTCAATCAAGG
>NZ_JAOBZT010000100.1:0-12058 GCF_029839005.1 Stenotrophomonas sp. GD03958
TTTGACGCGTTCGCACAATGCGCCACGCAAACCCCTCTTCGCGTTTTCCCTACGGCGGGGTATGCTGCAATGAACGGCCATTGTCGATACGCTCGGGGCCGAACCTAATACATCACGATTCCTGGAGGGGGAATATGAGTCTGGATCGTCCCTGGCTGCAGAGCTATCCGAAAGGCGTTCCCGCCGAAATCGACGTCAACGAGTTCCATTCGGTAGCTTCGGTCTTCGACGCTTCCGTCGCGAAATTCCGCGACCGTCCCGCCTACTCCAGCTTCGGCAAGGTCCTCACCTATGGTGAGACAGACGCGCTGGTCACCCAGTTCGCCGCCTACCTGCTGGGTGAGCTCAAGCTCAAGAAGGGTGACCGCGTCGCCCTGATGATGCCCAACTGCCTGCAGTACCCGGTGGCCACCTTCGGCGTGCTGCGCGCCGGCTTGACCGTGGTCAACGTCAACCCGCTGTACACTGCGCGCGAACTCAAGCACCAGCTGGTAGACGCCGGCGTCAGTGCGCTGGTGGTGGTCGACAACTTCGGCGACACCGTCGAGCAGGTCATCGCCGATACGCCGGTCAAGCACGTGGTCACCACCGGCCTGGGCGACCTGCTCGGCGCCAAGGGCGCGATCGTCAACTTCGTACTGAAGTACGTCAAGAAGATGGTGCCCAACTACCACATCAAGGGCGCCGTCCGCTTCAGGCAGGCGCTCAAGCTGGGCAGCCGCCACGCGCTTCCGCCTGTCGAGATCGACCACGACGACATCGCCTTCCTGCAGTACACCGGCGGTACCACCGGCGTGGCCAAGGGCGCGATGCTGACCAACCGCAACCTGATCGCCAACATGCAGCAGGCGTCGGCGTGGCTGTCCACCTCGGGCATCGAGCCGGGCAAGGAAGTGATCATCACGGCCCTGCCGCTGTACCACATCTTCGCGTTGACCGCGAACGGCCTGGTCTTCATGAAATTCGGTGGCTGCAACCACCTGATCACCAACCCGCGCGACATGAAGGGCTTCGTCAAGGAGCTCAAGGGTACCCGCTTCACCGCCATCACCGGTGTCAACACGCTGTTCAACGGCCTGCTCAACACCCCCGGCTTCGACGAGATCGACTTCTCCTCGGTCAAGTTCACCCTGGGCGGTGGCATGGCCGTCCAACGTGCCGTGGCCGAACGCTGGAAGAAGGTCACCGGCGTGACCCTGGTCGAGGCCTACGGCCTGACCGAGACCTCGCCGGCAGCCTGCATCAATCCGCTCACCCTGCCCGAGTACAACGGCGCCATCGGCCTGCCGATCCCGTCCACCGATGCCTGCATCAAGGACGACAACGGCAACATCCTGGCGCTGGGCGAAGTGGGTGAACTGTGCATCAGGGGCCCGCAGGTGATGAAGGGCTACTGGCAGCGCCCGGAGGAAACCGCCACCGCCATCGACGCCGACGGCTGGCTGCACACCGGCGACATGGCGAAGATGGACGAACAGGGCTTCTTCTACATCGTCGACCGCAAGAAGGACATGATCCTGGTGTCCGGCTTCAACGTGTACCCGAACGAGGTCGAGGACGTCATCGCGATGATGCCCGGCGTGCTGGAAGTGGCTGCGGTCGGTGTCCCGGACGAGAAGTCCGGCGAGGTCGTGAAGGTCGTGATCGTGAAGAAGGACCCGAACCTGACCGCGGAAATGGTCAAGGAACATGCCCGGGCCAACCTGACCGGTTACAAGCACCCCAGAATCGTAGAATTCCGAAAGGAGCTGCCGAAGACCAACGTCGGCAAGATTCTCCGTCGCGAGCTGCGTGATACGCCCGCCCAGTAAGGGTTTCCGGGCAACACGACAGTACAGGGGACCCCGCCGGAGACGGCGGGGTCTTTTTATTGCCGGAACATGGCCGGCCCGGCGCTTGCGGGCGGTTCACGACGGGTGCATAGAATCAGTCGCCGCCGCATGTTCAGCTCGCCCCCTCACTCCTCTCCGTCCGCTCTGCGGTTGGCCGGACGGTCACACGGAGAACTCCCATGTCTGCAGTACGCCCCATCATTACCCGTCCCTCGCAGCACCCTACCCTGCGTATCACCGAAGAACCCGAGCGGGACGTTTACTGGATCCATATGCACGCCAACCTGGTCAACCAGCCAGGCCGGCCGTGCTTCGCCTCGCGCCTGGTCGATGACATCGTCGACTACCAGCGCGAACTGGGCGATCGCCTCAGCGCCTCGCACGCTCTGTCACCCCATGTCGTACTTGCCTCGGACAGCGACGTGTTCAACCTGGGCGGCGATCTCGAACTGTTCTGCCGCCTGATCCGCGAGGGCGACCGCGCCCGCCTGCTCGACTATGCCCAGCGCTGCGTGCGCGGCGTGCATGCCTTCCATGCCGGCCTGGGCACCCGTGCCCACAGCATCGCCCTGGTCCAGGGCAATGCACTGGGGGGCGGCTTCGAGGCCGCACTGAGCTGCCACACCATTGTCGCTGAGGAAGGCGTGTTGATGGGCCTGCCGGAGGTGCTGTTCGACCTGTTCCCCGGCATGGGCGCCTACTCCTTCCTGTGCCAGCGGATCAGTCCGCGACTGGCGGAGAAGATCATGCTGGAAGGCAACCTCTACACCGCCAGCCAGCTGAAGGAAATGGGCCTGGTCGACATCGTGGTGCCGGTGGGCGAAGGTGTTGCCGCAGTCGAACAGGTGATCAAGGAAAGCCGACGCATCCCGCACGCCTGGGCGGCGATGCGTGAGGTCAACGAGATCGCCACCATGGTGCCGCTGCATGAAATGATGCGGATCACCGAGATCTGGGTAGACACTGCAATGCAGCTCGGCGAGAAATCCCTGCGCACCATGGATCGGCTGGTACGGGCGCAGGCCCGACGCAATGGCGACCCGGCCTGATCGTCTGGCGGGTCAGGACGGGCTGCGCTCGCTGTCGTCGCGGTGCGGTGCCCCCGCACTACGGGCAGCCAACGCATTCCTGCCGTTGCGCAGAGCGGTCGCCAGGTTGCTGAGGCGGGCGCTCCATTCACCCTTCAGCTGCCAGTCCACCATGCGCATGATTTCGCCACTGGAGGCGGCAACCTGGACAAGCCCCAGGTTGCTCGCCACGCCACGCAGCGCGTGGGCGTGCTCGCGGAAATCCTCCCACGCCTGGCGCTCGCCGCAGCCCTGCAGCTGGCCCATGCTCGCGTCGACGTCCGCCAGGCATTGGTCGATGAACTTGCGTTCGAAGCCATCGCCCATGCCCAGCGACGCCAGCTCGTCCAGCACCGCGGTATCGAGCACGCCATCGCCGACCGGCAATGCAGGCACCGACTGGATGCCGGGCTCGGCGCGGGTGTTGGCGGCGACATCGGCCAGCACTTCCAGCAGGCGGGTGGCCACCACGGGCTTGGCAAGGAAGGCGCGGGCGCCGGCCTGCTCACAACGCAGGATGGACTCGGGGGTGACGTCTGCGCTCAGCACCATGACCGGAACGTAAGGCATGCCGCTGGCCTGCATCACCCGCAACTGCTTGAGCAGATCCAGTCCGCTCATGCCGGGCATGTGCAGGTCGACGATCGCTGCGTCGTAACTGGCCTGCTCCAACGCATCGAGCACTTCGGCGCCGCCGTTGACGCAGGTGACCTTGTGGCCGGCCTTCTCCAGCAGCCGCTGCAGCACCATGCGGTTGGCCTCGTGATCGTCGGCCACCAGGACCCGCAGGCTGCGCACCCGTGCACGATGGCGCAGGAAGGGGTTGGAAAACGCGATGACATTGCCGGCTTCAGCCACCTCGGACGGAACCGCCGGGGCTGATGCGGTCTCTGCGACGTCCAGCGTGATCTCGACCCAGAACACGCTGCCGCGCGGGCTGTTCGGTACATAGCCGACCTGCCCGCCCATCGACTCGACCAGGCCCTTGGCAATGGCCGTGCCCAGGCCGGTGCCCTCATGGCGACGGGCCAGGCCGACATCACCCTGCTCGAAGGCATTGAACAGGCGCCCACGCAGCGCCACCGGCACGCCGATGCCGGTATCGACGATCTCGAATCGCAGGCGCATCCGTTGGCTGCCCGGCGCGTCCGGGCTCGACACGCGCAGATGCACGTAGCCGCTGTCGGTGAACTTGACCGCGTTGCCCATCAGGTTCAGCAGGATCTGCTGCAGATGCCCGGCATCACCCAGCAGGCGCGGCGGCACGTTGTCGTCCACCTGCACGCGATAGTCCAGCGACTTGGAGCGGGTCTGCGGGGTCAGGATCAGGTTGATCGCCTGCAGCACGTCGGCCAGTGCGAACTCGTGCGACTCCACGCGCACCTTGCCGGCTTCGATCGCGGAGATGTCCAGCACCTCTTCCACCAGCGCCAGCAGGCTGCGGGTCGAGGCCTGGATGGTGTTCAGGCACTCGCGCTGTTCGTCGTCCAGGCGGGTGGTGGCCAGTACTTCGGTCATGCCCGCCAGCCCGTTCAGCGGCGTGCGGAACTCATGGCTCATGTTGGCCAGGAAGCGGCTCTTGGCTTCGTTGGCCTGGCGCGCCTCGGCCACCGCCCGGGTCAAGGCATGCAACAGCGAATCGAAGTACAGCGGAATCGCGCCCAGGCCCAGCAGCAGGCCCCAGCCCAGATAGTCGTGGCTGCGCCAGTAGGGCGACAGCATCACCGTGCACAGGAACGCCAGGCAGCCCATGGCCGTGGCCACGCGCAGGTAGGTGCTGCCGTAGCGCATGCCGTTGCCGATCGTGACCCACAGCATCACCGCATACAGCGGTGCGGCCGGCTCGCCCTGGATCGTCATGATCCAGGCCATGCAGGTGTAGTCGGTCAGCATGCCGATCACCCGGCGCACATGCGACACGCCCGGATTGACCAGGATCGCGGCCAGCAGGCCTGCGGAAATGGTCAGCTCGAAGGCGAGGATCAGCCACGTCGCAGTCAGCGCCTCACCGCCACCGCTCAGCGAGCGCCAGCCGAGATAGCTGATGAACAGCGCCGTGATGATGATGCGGATCAGGTTCTGCGCGTGCTCGCTGTCCTCGCGCCCGGACAGGCGCTGCTTGAAGCGGGCCAGCAGCGAGCGCTTGTCGGAGCCAGTGGCGGGCGTCGTATCCATGGTCGGATGTCGCATCCTTCGGCGCAGCAGGGAGGAGCAGCACAACGGTACCGCCAACAGCCCCAGCCACAGTGAAACCGCCAGGCCCAGGTTGGCCTGCCAGTAAGGGGTCAACAGCACCGTAGTGCCGAAACTGGCCATGGCCAGCACGACGGCAGCGGCCAGGTACCACGGCCCGAAGCGCAGGCCGTTGCCCACTGTCACCCACATCACCACCGCATACACCCACGCCAGCGGCTCACCCATCTGGATCATGCCGATCGCGATCAGTCCGTAATCGGCCAGCATCCCGGCCACCCGTCGCGGGTCCGAGCGCTGCGGCCTCCACAGTAGCCAGCCGAACAGCAGCAGCGACAGGCCCAGGCCGGTCACTACCGTTGCCAGCACGCCCTGGTACTGATCCAACCGGTGCAGGCGGGCACCGGACAGCAGAACATAGATCAGGATCAGCGAGATCAGCACCACCCGCACGATCGCCTGGCCATGTTCCGAATCCGGACGCTGCGCCAGCCGACGCTTCACGCGTGCGAACAGGTCCTGCATGTCACCCACCCGGTCGCGTCGATGCCGTCGAGTGCTGGGCGCAGATGTCCATCAACTGCTGGCGGCCGCGCATCAGCGCATCCACGCAGCGTGGATCGAACAGGCGGCCACGCTGTGCGTACAGATAGGCCAGTGTGGCTTCCATGGTCCATGCTTCCTTGTACGGACGGGGTGAGATGAGTGCGTCGAAGACATCGGCGACAGCAACGATCCGCGCTTCCAGCGGGATCGCTTCGCCGACCAGGCCGTCGGGGTAGCCGCTGCCGTCATAGCGCTCGTGATGGCGCAGCGCAATGAGCGCGCCCACCTGGATGAAACGGTTCTGGCTGCCACTGAGCAGCTCGTGGCCGATGCGTGGATGCCTGCGCATGATCGCCAGCTCCTCGTCATTGAGCTTGCCCTGCTTGAGCAGCACCGCGTCGGGAATGGCGATCTTGCCCATGTCATGCAGCGGTGCGGCCATCTCGATCAGGCGCACGTCGTCTTCGGGCAGGCCCAGCTGCTCGGCAATCAGCCCCGCCACGCGCGCCATGCGTTCGAGGTAGGCACTGGTGCCGGCATCACGGAACTCGATCGCCCGTGCCAATCGCGACAGGGTCTCGCGTTCGCGTTCCTCGACCTCGTGCATGCTGGCCAGCAGGCGCTGCTCCAGCGACAACGCGCGCTGCTTCACGTTCTCGGTCTGCTGGCGCAGCTGCAGCAGGTTGTAGCAGCGCGCGCGCAGTTCGCGCGGGCGGATCGGCTTGACCAGGAAGTCGATGACCCCCGCTTCCAGCGCCGCCTGCCGGATCGGCTCGTCGCCGACCACGGTGATCAGGATCACCGGGATATCGCGGTGCTTGGGCAGGCGACGGAAACGGCGGGCGAACTCCAGCCCGTCCATCTCCGGCATGCGGTAATCGAGCAGCAGCAGGTCGACCGGGTGCGCCTCGCACCAGGCCAATGCGGTCAGCGGATCGCCGAAGTCATGCACGCTCAGTTCCGGCGCGATGTCTTCGATGACGTGACGCAGCATCGTCCGCGCGGACGTCTGGTCGTCAACAATGACGATGTTCAACGCGTACTCCGCCTGGTTTCTCGACCATGCTGGATCATCAGCAGGCGAGGATACCCTGCCGCTGCGAACGCTCGCACCCTGCATCGGCCCGACTCCCGTGTCATGCGTCCCGGTTCATGATCGTCATCACATTGTGAAGCGGACTCTCCACAATGCGCACTCCCCCCGGCGCCGATCAAGCCATAACAGACGTCAAGGTAGTGCATTAACGATACGCCGAGTGCGGGAGGCGTCAATCGCGCCGTCTCATTTCGCGACGGCGCGCACAAACAGGGGTCAAAAAGACGACTTACTGCTCCGGACGCATGTACGGGAACAGCAGCACGTCACGGATCGAGCTGCTGCCGGTCAGCAGCATCACCAGGCGATCCACGCCGATGCCGAGGCCGCCGGTCGGGGCCATGCCGTACTCCAGCGCACGGATGTAGTCGGCGTCGTAGTGCATCGCCTCGTCGTCGCCGCCTTCCTTCGCGGCCACCTGGGCCTGGAAACGCTGCGCCTGGTCTTCCGGGTCGTTCAGTTCGGAGAAGCCGTTGGCCAGCTCCTTGCCGTTGACGAACAGCTCGAAGCGATCCGTGTAACCCGGGTCGTTGTCGTTGGCACGAGCCAGCGGCGAGACCTCCACCGGGTGATCGGTGATGAAGGTCGGCTGGATCAGGGTGTGCTCGACCGTGGCCTCGAAGATCTCCAGCAGCAGCTTGCCCCAGCCGTAGGACGGCTTGACGCGGATATTCAGGCGCTCGCAATGGCGCAGCAGCGCGTCGCGGTCGGTGCAGTCGGCGACGGAAATCTCGGGGTTGTGGTGGCGCACCGCCTCGTCCATGCGCCAACGGCGGAACGCCGGGCCCAGGTCGATCTTCGCCCCGTCCCACTCGACCTCGGTGCTGCCGTTGACGGCCTTGGCCACGTCACGGATCACGCCTTCGGTCAGGTCCATGATCTCGTTGTACGTGGCGTAGGCCTCGTACAGCTCCATCATGGTGAATTCCGGGTTGTGGCGGGTGCTGACGCCTTCGTTGCGGAAGTTGCGGTTGATCTCGTAAACGCGCTCCAGGCCACCCACGGTCAGGCGCTTGAGGTACAGCTCCGGCGCCACACGCAGGTACAGGTCCAGGTCCAGCGCATTGTGGTGGGTGGTGAACGGCTTGGCCGCCGCGCCGCCGGGGATGTAATGCATCATCGGCGTCTCGACTTCCAGGAAGTCGCGGCTGTCCAGCCAGGCGCGCATGGCGCGGATGATCTTCGAGCGCTTGATGAACACCGCGCGCGATTCCGGGGTCACGATCAGGTCGACGTAGCGCTGACGATAGCGCTGCTCGACGTCGGCCAGGCCATGCCACTTGTCCGGCAGCGGGCGCAGCGACTTGGTCAGCAGGCGGATCGATTCGGCCTTGACCGACAGCTCGCCGGTCCTGGTGCGGGTCAGGCCGCCTTCGACGGCGATGATGTCGCCCACGTCCCAGCCCTTGAAGGCGGTATAGGCATCGCCCAGCACCGTGCCCTGCAGGAACAGCTGGATGCGGCCGGACTCGTCCTGGATCTGCGCGAAACTGGCCTTGCCCATGATGCGCTTGGCCATCAGGCGGCCGGCCATCTTCACCTGGCGGCCATTGCCTTCCAGCGCCTCGGCGGTCCACTGCTCGGCATCGGCGAACTCTTCCTGCAGGCGGCCGGCGAAGTCCTCGCGACGGAAATCGTTCGGATACGCGATGCCCTGCCCACGCAGCGCTTTGAGTTTCTCACGGCGCTCGGCGATCAACTTGTTTTCGTCGACGGGGGGGGTATCGGTAGCTTCGCTCATGGATCTGCGGGAATCGTGTAGTGAGGGGGATGCAGCGCCCGGCACAGCCGGTTGCCCAGCATACCAAAACCGCCCTGCCCCAGCCCCGCCGCCGCCCTGCCCCGGTAGTCGCCAACCTTGGTTGGCGGTCCCTGTGTCGACCAAGGTCGACACCCACCGGAGCGCGGCGCCGGCGTCAGCCGTTCCCGGGAAACGCCTGCCGCAGCTCATCCACCAGCACCCGCTGGTTCTCCGAATAGTCCACCGGCACCGACACCAGGTGCACCCCACCCTCGTTGAAGGCCGCCTCCAGCGTCGGGATGAACTGCTCGATGGCGGTCACCTCGTGGCCCTTGCAGCCGTAGGCTTCCGCGTACTTCACGAAATCCGGGTTGCTGAAGGTCATGCCGTAGTCGGTGAAGCCATCCACCGCCTGCTTCCAGCGGATCATGCCGTAGGCACCGTCGTTGAGGATCAGCACCACCAGGTTCAGGCCCAGCCGGCGCGCCGTCTCCAGCTCCTGGCTGTTCATCATGAAGCCGCCGTCGCCGCACACCGCCAGCACCCGTCGTTGCGGGTACAGGATCGAGGCCATGATCGCCGACGGCAGGCCCGCGCCCATGGTCGCCAGCGCGTTGTCCAGCAGCAATGTGTTGGCCACCTGGGTGCGGTAGTTGCGCGCAAACCAGATCTTGTACATGCCGTTGTCCAGCGCCACGATGCCGTCCGGCGGCATCACCTGGCGCACGTCGTGCACCAGTCGTTGCGGGGTGAAACCAGCGTCCTCGGCGCGATCGGCAAGGTGCTCGAGGATGGTCGCGCGCAGCGGCAGCAGCGCATCGGCATGGGGCACCGCGCCTTCGATGCGGTCGGCCAGTTGGGTCAGCGAACGGCCGATGTCACCGATCACTTCCACCTGCGGGAAGTACACCTGCTCCACCGCCGCCTGCGAGTAGCCGATATGGATCACGGTCGGCCCGCCTGGACGCATCACGAATGGCGGCTTTTCGGTGACCTCATGGCCGATGGTCACGATCACGTCGGCCTGGTCGATGGCCATGTGCACGTAGTCGCGTTCGGTCAGCGCCGCGGTACCCATGTACAGGCCCGAGCCGCCGGCCACCGCACCCTTGCCCATCTGCGTGGTGAAGAACGGGATGCCGGCGCGCAGCACGAACGCGGACAGCGCGTCGCTGGACTGCGGCCGCGAGGCCGCCGAAGCGATCATCAGCAGCGGGCGCTTGGCGCTGCGGATGATCTCGGCCGCGCGATCCAGCGCCTCCGGGCTGGCAATCGGCCGGTCCACCGCGTGCGGGGGAATCAGTGTCACGCCCTCGACTTCATCGGCCGCGATGTCTTCCGGCAGCTCCAGCAGGACCGGTCCGGGGCGCTCTTCCTGGGCCACCCGGAATGCCTCGCGGACGATGGTCGGGATGGTGCGCGCCGAGACGATCTGCCGCGCCTGCTTGGTCAGCGGCTTCATCGTGCTGACGATGTCGACGATCTGGAAGCGCGCCTGCTTGCTGGCGACGATGCCCTTCTGGCCGGTGATCATGATCACCGGCCACGCGCCAAGGAGCGCATAGGCGGCACCGGTGGTGAAGTTGAGCGCGCCCGGGCCGAGCGTGGCCAGGCACACGCCCGGCTTGCCGGTGAGGCGGCCGTAGGTAGCGGCCATGAACACCGCCGCCTGCTCGTGGCGGGTGATGACCAGCTCGATGCTGGAATGGCGCAGCGACTCGACCACGTCGAGGTTCTCTTCGCCGGGGATGCCGAAAATACGCTCGACGCCTTCGTTCTCAAGCGCGGCGACGAGCAGGTCTGAACCCTTGGACATTGGAATGCCGTCCTTTTCGCTGGACTGGTGATGGATCGTTGCAGGAAGGTTGGAAGCAACGCGTCAATGCTTGTCGAACCACACGGTCTGCGCGTTGACGAACTCGCGGATGCCGAAGTGCGACAGCTCGCGGCCGAAACCGCTCTTCTTCACGCCACCGATCGGCACGCGCGGATCGGACGCGGAGAACCCGTTGACGAACACGCCTCCGGTCTGCAGCCGGCGCGCCAGCTGCATGGCCCGTGCACGATCGCCGGTCCACAGGTTGCCGCTGAGGCCGAACTCACTCTGGTTGGCCAGTTCCACCGCATGGTCGGCATCGCGGGCGCGGCTGATCGAGGCCACCGGCCCGAACGTCTCCGTATCAAAGGCCTGCATGCCCGGCTCCACGTCGGCCAGCACGGTGGGGGCGTAGAACGCGCCCGGGCGATCCAGCTGATGGCCACCGACGAGCAGCTTCGCGCCGGCCTCCACCGAGGCACGCACCTGCGCATCCAGCTGCTCCAGCAGGTCCTGGCGTGCCATCGGCCCGATGCGGTTGACTGCCTCGCGGCCATCGCCGATCGTCAGTGCCTGCACCTTCTGGCAGAACTGCGCGACGAAGCGGTCGTACACCGCGTCTTCAACGATGATGCGCTTGCCGGCAATGCAGACCTGCCCGGTATTCTGGAAGCGCGAGGCCACCGCCGCCTCCACGGCAGCGTCCAGATCGGCATCGGCCAACACGATGAACGGATCCGAGCCCCCCAGCTCCAGTACCACCTTCTTCAGCGCCTGCCCGGCCTGGGCGGCGATGCTGCGGCCGGCGGCCACGCTGCCGGTCAGGGTGACTGCCGCAATGCGGTCATCGGCAATCGCGCGGCTGGTGCCCTCGCGGCTGATGTTGGCGGCGATGAAGGTGCCTTCCGGCAGCCCCGCGTCGCGCCAGGCGGCGTCGAGCAGCTGCGCGGTACCGACGATGTTCTCGGCCGGCTTCAGCAGGAAGCCGTTGCCACCCATCAGGATCGGCACCGCCGCGCGCATCACCTGCCAGTACGGGAAATTCCACGGCATGATGCCCAGCACCACGCCCAGCGGCAGGTAGGACACGTAGGCCTTGTCATCGGGCACCTGGGTGGGTTCGTCACGCAGGAACTGCGCGCCATGGTCGGCGTACCAGTCGCACAGCACGGCGCACTTCTCGATCTCGGCCAGTGCTTCGGCCTGGACCTTGCCCATTTCGGCAGTGGCCAGCGCGGCCAGCTTTTCACGGTCACGGCGCAGTACGGCGGCCATCGCACGCAGCACTGCGGCCCGCTGTTCGAGGCTGCTGGCGCTCCAGGCGGCGAAGCCGGCCTGGCCACGCTCGAGGATCGCATCCAGTTCGGCATCGGTGGCGAAGGGATGGCTGGCGATCTGCTGGCCGGTAGCCGGATCGCGGGAAATGGCGGTGGTGGGGGCAGCGGACATGCAGGGCTCCTGGTGTCTCGACAACGGGCGGTGGCCCGTCTCCTGCACAGGAATGTGGACCCGATTGGCGGAGGCAACAAGGCGTCTGCTTATCCTGTGACCTGCACTTACCTGCCTGAATGGGGATAGGTGCCGGCAGGGCTGCGCCCTGCACCCGCAGAGGCCAGGGCAACGTCAAGGTCAAAGGCCTGCATTCCGTGGGATGGCGGGGTGGGTCCGGTTGCGGGGGACGGCGTGAATACGTCCATGTAGCCTCGGTCGCGCCATCCATGGCGCTCACGCCCCCGCAACCGGACCCACCCCGCCTTCGACAGTTTT
>NZ_JAOBZT010000101.1:0-11573 GCF_029839005.1 Stenotrophomonas sp. GD03958
CACGCCATGCGTGGATGAATTTCTGTCAGATATCGAAATCAATCTGGGGTTGGATCCATTTTCCTGCGGAAAACGGATCCGACCCCACGCCGTTCCGACAGCTCGCGGAACACTTTCGAAGGCGGGGTGGGTCCGGTTGCGGGAGTGTCCGCGGCATGGATGCCGCAGCCAAGCCCCCAGGGACGGGTTTACGGCGTCTCCCGCAACCGGACCCACCCCGCCTACCCACGGATAGCCAGCTTTTGCCGTTGACGTTGACGCTGATTCGGCTTCGGCTTCGGCAGGTGCAGGCTGCAAGCCCTGCCGAACACCCCCCTACCTGCGGGGTGCGAGCTGCTCGAGCATTTCCCAGGACTTCAGGCCGCGCGGCCCGAGGTGATGGGCCAGCACCCGCCGCATCGGCAGGCGCAGGCTGGCCAGGTCGGCGGCAGCGGGCTCTTCGTCGGCCGCCAGCGCCAACAGCGCCGAGCCAGTGGCCGCCGCCCGGCGTTCCCCGCCGCGCTCGCTCAGCAGTCGCTGCGCGCCTTCCTGAGGATCCAGTTCGTAGCGCGCCGCCGGGTCGATCGGCTGGCCATCGCTGGCGCTGTCCAGATCGAAACCCAGGCCCAGCGCGGACAGCAGCTCGCGTTCGAAGCGACGCAGGGTCCAGGCCAGGCCGGCGCCCACGGCCAGACGCGCACGCGCCTCGCCGTAGGCCAGGTACAACCCGGGCAGCGGGTCCTGGCGCGGAGCCAGGCGCAGGGTCAGTTCACTCAGGTAGAAGCCGGCCAGCATCGCCTGGCCGACCAGCCTGGGTGCCGCATCCAGCGCCTCAGCGCCGCGCAGCTGGGCCAGTTCACCGCGCTGCTGGGCACTGAAGCGGATCCATTGCAATGGCTGCAGGGCAGCGCGCAGCACCTGGCCCTTGGCGGTTGACACACCACGCGCGAGCAGGCCGATACGGCCATGCTGCGCGCTCAGCACTTCGACCAGCAGGCTGGTCTCGCGGTAGGCCCGTGCATGCAGCACGAAGCCGGTGTCGTCCTCGATCAGCATCGAAGCGACCGCAACGACTTACTCGTAACCGAAGGCCTTCAGTGCGGCCTCGTCGTCGGACCAGCCTTCACGCACGCGCACCCAGGTCTCCAGGAACACCTTGGCCCCGAACAGACGTTCCATCTGCAGGCGGGACTTGGCGCCGATCTCCTTCAGCCGGGTGCCACCCTTGCCGATCACGATCGCCTTCTGGCCTTCACGTTCGACCCAGATAACCGCACCGATGCGCAGCAGGTTGCCATCTTCGGTGAAACGCTCGATTTCCACCGTGGTGGCATACGGCAGTTCCTCGCCGAGCTGGCGCATCAGCTGCTCGCGCACCAGTTCACCGGCCAGGAAACGCTGGCTGCGGTCGGTGATCTCGTCCTCGCCGAACATTGGCGGGGCTTCCGGCAGCAGCTTCAGCACATCGCGCACCAGTGCTTCCAGGCCGTTGCGCTTCTGCGCGGAGATCGGATGCACGGCGGCGAAGTCGCGACCTTCGGTCACCTGCTGCAGGAACGGCAGCAGCGCGCCCTTTTCCTTCAGGCGATCGATCTTGTTGACCACCAGCACCACCGGGATGCCGGCGTCGCGCAGCACGTTGAACGCCAGGCTGTCCTCTTCATCCCAGCGACCGGCTTCGATCACCAGCAGGCCGGCATCGACGCCTTCCAGCGAGCCACGCGCGGCGCGGTTCATCACCCGGTTCATCGCCCGCTTCTGCACCTTGTGCAGGCCGGGGGTGTCGACCAGGACCAGCTGGCCTTCCGGATAGGTGGCGATGCCCAGCAGGCGATGGCGCGTGGTCTGCGGGCGGTTGGAAACGATGCTGACCTTGGCGCCGACCAGGGCATTGGTCAGGGTCGATTTGCCCACGTTCGGGCGGCCGATGACGGCCACGCTGCCGCAATGATGGGAAGTTTGTTCGCTCACTTGGAATCCAGTTGTTCTAGGACGGCCGCAGCCGCCTGTTGTTCGGCAAGCCGCCGCGAGGCGCCTTCGCCCTCGGTGCTGGCGGCCGGGTCGGCTACGTTGCAGCGTACCCGGAAGTGCTTGGCGTGGTCGTCACCGGATTCTGACACCAGCTCGTACTGCGGCAACGCCTTCTGTCGGGCCTGCAGCCATTCCTGCAGGCGGGTCTTGGGATCCTTCTCGGGCCGGCCCGAGGCCGGCAGCGCCTCGATCGAAGCACTGAACCAGGGCAGCACCACTGCCCGGCAGGCCTCGAAGCCGGCATCCAGGTAGATCGCAGCCACCACGGCTTCCACCGCATCGGCCAGGATCGAGTCGCGGCGATGACCACCAGACTTCATTTCGCCCGGGCCCAAGGTCAGCCGCTCGCCCAGTTCCAGGCTGCGCCCGATCACCGCAAGCGCGCCTTCACGCACCAGCTCTGCGCGGGCACGGGTCATCGCCCCTTCGTCGGCCTTGGGCCAGCGCCGGTACAACGCCTCGGCCGCCATCATGTTGACGATGCTGTCGCCAAGGAACTCCAGCCGCTCATTGTGCGGCGCACCGGCACTGCGATGCGTCAGCGCCTGCTTGAGCAGCGCCGGGTCGCTGAAGGCATGACCGATCAGGTCGCCACGTTGGATGAATTTACTGGGCACCGCTTCGTGTCAGGTCCTGGGAAGAATCGAATTTGCCAACCACATCGAGGTTGCCGATCAGCTGACGGCGCACTTCGTAGTTGACCTTGAGGGTCCAGCCATTGTCGCGACGGTCGAACTTCACGTTGGCCGGCTTCACGTTGTCCGAGTAGTTGATGTACAGGCGCTTGAAGAACAGGTCCTGGATGCGCGCCGGCTCCATGCTGCCCACGCCCGGCTCGTTGGCCAGGCTCTTCATCGCCGAGCGCACAGCGTAGTACTCCTGATACATCGGGAACAGCTTCATGCCGATGTAGAGGAAGAAGCCCACCACGATCAGGACCGTCAGGAACGAGGTCAAGGTCATGCCACGCTGCGTGTTCATCGTCTTCATTGCGTTCTCCCCAGATACGCGTTGGATGTGAAGGTACTCAGTTGATGCTCGAGCCGATCCGCGACGGCTCGAAGCCATCCTTGCACAACCAGCCCTGGCAGTTCAGCCAGATCAGGAACGCCTTGCCGCGCAGGTTTTCTTCCGGCAGCAGGCCCCAGAACCGGCCATCATCGCTGTTGTCGCGGTTGTCGCCCATCACCAGGTACTTGCCGGCCGGCACGGTCCACTGGCCCTGGCCGCGCGGATAGTCGGTCTCCAGCACCGTGTGGGTGCGGCCCGGCAGGTGCTCGAGCAGCAGGTTGGCGCCCTCGCCCTGGCCCTTGTGGCCGGCGTAGATACCCTTGTTGTCATACTTCAGCGGCTCGCCGTTGAGGATCACGCCGTCGCCTTCAAAGACCACGGTGTCACCCGGCACGCCGATCACGCGCTTGATGAAGTTCTCGCCCTTGGCCGGATCGTTCTCGCCATGGCCGGGGAAGTGGAACACCACCACGTCACCACGCGACGGCTCGCCAAACGGCACGATCTTGGTGTTGCTGATCGGCAGGCGCAGGCCATAGGAGAACTTGTTGACCAGGATGAAATCGCCGATCAGCAGGTTCGGCATCATCGAACTGGATGGAATCTTGTACGGCTCCGCAATGAAGCTGCGCACGACCAGCACGATCGCCAGCACCGGGAAGAACGCACGCGAGTAATCCACCAGCACCGGCTCGGAATCGAGCAGGCCCGCGCGCTGGGCGCGACGCTTGGCGAGGTACAGCTTGTCCGCAAGCAGGATCAGGCCCGAGGCCAGGGTCAGCACGACCAGGAGGATCTCAAACAGTTTCATTCAGGGTCCTTTGCAACGTCACCGGACGACCGGCCCCGCAGGGCCGGTGCGGGCTTACTTGTTGTCCATCTGCAGCACGGCCAGGAACGCTTCCTGCGGGATCTCCACGCGGCCGACCTGCTTCATGCGCTTCTTGCCTTCCTTCTGCTTTTCCAGAAGCTTCTTCTTGCGCGAAACGTCGCCACCATAGCACTTGGCCAGCACGTTCTTGCGCATGGCCTTGACCGTGGTGCGGGCGATGATCTGCGAGCCAACGGCGGCCTGGATGGCCACGTCGAACATCTGGCGCGGGATCAGGTCCTTCATCTTTTCGCACAGCTCGCGGCCGCGGCGGTCGGCATGGCTGCGGTGCACGATCAGCGACAGGGCATCGACCTTGTCACCGTTGATCAGCACGTCCACGCGCACGAACGGGCCCGCGTCGAAGCGCACGAAGTGGTAGTCCAGCGAGGCATAGCCACGGCTGACCGACTTCAGCTTGTCGAAGAAGTCCAGCACCACCTCGGCCATCGGCAATTCATAGCTGATCTGCACCTGGCTGCCCAGGTAATTGATGCCGATCTGGCTGCCGCGCTTTTCTTCGCACAGCTTGATGATGTTGCCGATGTACTCTTCGGGAGTGAGCACGTTGGCACGGATGATCGGCTCGCGGATCTCCTCGACCTGGTTCACCGGCGGCAGCTTGGCCGGATTGTCCATGTTGATGATCGAGCCATCGGTCTTCAGGACCTCGTACACCACCGTCGGCGCGGTGCTGATCAGGTCCAGGTTGTATTCGCGCTCCAGGCGCTCCTGCACGATCTCCATGTGCAGCATGCCCAGGAAGCCGCAGCGGAAGCCGAAGCCCATCGCCTCGGAGCTTTCCGGCTCGAAACGCAGCGCGGCGTCGTTCAGGCGCAGCTTGTCCAGCGCTTCGCGCAGGTCCGGGTAGTCCTCGGCGTCGACCGGGAACAGGCCGGCGAACACGCGCGGCTGCATTTCCTGGAAGCCCGGCAGCGGCTTCGGGGCCGGGTCGCCGGCCAGGGTCAGCGTGTCGCCGACCGGCGCACCGTGCACGTCCTTGATGCTGGCGGTGACCCAACCCACTTCACCGGCCTTCAGCGCCGGCAGCACCTTGCGCTTCGGGGTGAACACGCCAACGTTGTCGACCTGGTGGTTGCGGCCGGTGGACATCACCTGCAGCTTGTCACCGGCCTTGATCTCGCCCTGCATCACGCGCACCAGCGACACCACACCCAGGTAATTGTCGAACCACGAATCGATGATCAGCGCCTGCAGCTTGTCGGTGTCGCGCGGCGCCGGCGGCGGGATGCGGTGCACGATCGCTTCCAGCACATCCTGCACGTTCAAGCCGGTCTTGGCGCTGACCGGCACCGCGTCGGAGGCGTCGATGCCGATCACGGCCTCGATCTCGGCCTTGGCGCGCTCGATGTCGGCGGTGGGCAGGTCGATCTTGTTGATCACCGGCACCACTTCCAGGCCCTGCTCCACCGCGGTGTAGCAGTTGGCCACCGACTGCGCTTCCACGCCCTGGGCGGCATCGACCACCAGCAGCGCGCCTTCGCAGGCGGCCAGCGAGCGGCTGACTTCATAGGAGAAGTCGACGTGGCCGGGGGTGTCGATGAAGTTCAGGTGGTAGGTCTGCCCGTCCTTGGCCAGGTACGGCAGCGACACCGACTGCGCCTTGATCGTGATGCCACGCTCGCGCTCGATCGGGTTGGAGTCGAGCACCTGCGCTTCCATCTCGCGGGCCTGCAGGCCACCACAGAGCTGGATGATGCGGTCGGCCAGCGTGGACTTGCCGTGGTCGACATGGGCGATGATGGAGAAGTTGCGGATGTTCCGCATCGAATCAGAAGACATAGGTGGCGGCGGCGCGCGGCGTCGTCAGGGTAACGGTCGATTATCGCATGCCCGGCGCCCGCCCGCGAAAACGGCCTCATCGAGCCGGGCCCGGAATGGCCGAAGCCCCGCCGGGGCGGGGCTTCGGGGGAACCACGTGGCCGCCGGGGCGGCCTTGCACCGGCCTTATTGGCCAGCCTTGACCGCTACGAACGCGCTGTTGCCGCTGCCGGTGCGCACCAGCAGCATCACCACGTCGCCCTTCTTGTAGCTGGACAGCGCACGGTTCAGCGCGTCCACGCTGCCGACCTGGGTGCTGGCTACCTGCAGGATCACCATGCCCGGAGACAGGCCCGCATCGCGCGCGCCCTGGCCCTTGACCCCGGTGATGCGCACGCCCTCGCCCGATTCCAGGCCCAGCTGCTTGCGCTGCGGCGCGGTCAGGTCACTGACGTCCAGCCCCAGCAGGGCGTTGGCGCCGGCCTGTGGAGCCGCATCGCTGTTGCCGGCAGCCGGGCCACGCGAACTGGCCTGCGCATCTTCGGTCAGTGCGGTCAGGGTGGCGCTGAGGTCGCGCGGCTTGCCATCGCGGATCACGCCCAGGGTGACCCGGCTGCCCGGTGCCATCGCGCCGATCAGCGGGGGCAGGTCGGACCAGCTGTTGACCGGCGCGCCGTTCACCGAACGGATCACATCGCCGATCTTCACCCCGGCCCGGGCTGCAGCCGAGTCCGGCACGATCTGGTTGACCAGGGCGCCGCGGCTGTCCGGCAGGCCCATCGCCTGCGCTTTCAGGCCGTCGATTTCCTGCACCACCGCGCCGAGCTGGCCACGGGTGACTTTGCCGGTCTTCTTGATCTGCTCGACCGCGCTCATCGCCAGGTCGATCGGGATCGCGAAGCTGATGCCCATGTAGCCGCCCGAAGCAGAGAAGATCTGCGAGTTGATGCCGACCACTTCGCCACGCGTGTTCAGCAGCGGGCCACCGGAGTTGCCCTGGTTGATCGCCACGTCGGTCTGGATGAAGGGCACGTAGCGCTGGTCCGGCCCGCCGGTGCTGCGGCCAAGGGCGCTGACCACGCCGGCAGTGACCGAGTGATCGAGGCCGAACGGCGAGCCGATCGCGACCACCCATTGGCCCGGCTTGAGGGAGTTGGAGTCGCCAACGCGCACGGTCGGCAGGTTCTTGCCGTCGATCTTCAACAACGCGACGTCGTACTGCTGGTCGCTGCCCACCACTTTCGCGGTGAACTCACGGCGGTCGCCCAGCTTGACCTTCACCTCGCTGGCATCGGCCACCACGTGGTAGTTGGTCAGTACATAGCCATCGGGCGAGATGATGAAGCCCGAGCCCATGCCACGGCCCTTGATGCTGGGGCCGCCATCCGGCCCACCCGGCCCCTGCCCGGGCATCGGGAAGTCCGGGCCGAAGAAGCGGCGGAAGAACTCCGGCATGTCATCGTCGCCCATCGGGCCGCGGGCGACCTGGCGGTTGTTGCGGACGATGGTGGTGTCGACGTTGACCACGCCCGGGCCGACCTGTTCGACCAGATTGGTGAAGTCGGGCAGGCCGCTGACCAGCGGCTGCGCCGGTGCCCGCGCTGCTGCAGCTGGCGCAGGCTGGGTCTGCGCGGCAGGCGCGGTGGCCTGTGCGCAGGCCACCAGGGGAAGGGTCAGGGCCAGCAGACCCATGGCCTGCGTGCGGAGTCGGGGAGTCATCGGACGGCAACCTCCGGATCGGATGGAAAGAGGAATACGGACCCCGCCGGCGGCGGGGCGTGAAAGCGCCCGGCTCAGTCGCGCGGGCGCTGCGGCACCGGCAGGTCGTCCTGCAGGCGCGGCTCGAACGGATAGAACGCCGCGCCGCCGGCATGGGCCGGGAAGCTGGCATTGAGTGCGCCACCGGCAGCGGGCGCCAGGCTGGAGCGCGGCCACGGCCGGGCCTGCAGTCCGCCCACCTCGCCGAACGGCAGGTTGCGGCTGGCGTTGGCCGGCACGGTCGGGGTCAACGGCGCCGGCGCTGCGGCGACGGCCCGTTGCGGGGCCTCGTCGCGCTGGGCGGCACGCGCAGCCTGCTGGGTACGCGTGGCGCTGGCACGGCGGGCGTCCTGACGACGGCTGGAAGCGGCCATCGCCACAGCCGGCGCAGCAGCCACGGCCATCGCGGCCGTATCCACCGAAGCCTCGGTCACCGGGGCCGGCGCGGTTGGCGCCGGCGCCAGCTCCGCCTGGCTGGCGATCACCTGCGGCGCCAGCGGTTCACCCGGCGTGGCCTCCTTCAGCTTCTCGCCGCCGATGAACAGCGCGACGGCGGCCACCGACGCGGCCAGGGCGGCGCCGCCGCCCCAGGCCCGCCAGCCACTGCGGCGTACCTGGCGACGCGGCTCGACCTGCGGCGCCGGTTCGGCCGCGATGGCGGCGGCCACGGCCGCGCTGAAGCCGACCGGCGCCAGCGCCGACGCCTGCCCGCGCATCACGTCGCCCAGCAGCTGCCAGCGTTCCTGGCATCCGGCCAGCTCGGGGTCGTGCTCCATCCGGCGCAGCAGGAAGCGCGCTTCATCGGCGCCCAGCTCACCATCGACCAGGGCCGACAGCTGCTCGCGATGGCGCTGGTCCAGGCGCTGTCCGGCGGGCGATTGGTGGTTCTGCGATTCGTTGAACGGTTTACTGGTCATACGCGGCTCTTCTCACGGGTGGCGCTGCCGATGTCCAGCAGCGGCCGGAGTTCGGTGTCGATCGCCTCGCGCGCCCGGAAGATCCGTGAACGCACCGTGCCGATCGGGCACCCCATCTTCTGCGCGATATCCTCGTAGCTCAGGCCTTCCACCTCGCGCAGGGTGATTGCCGACCGGAGTTCTTCCGGCAGCGCGTTGACGGCCTTCATTACCGTCTGTTCCAGCTCCTGGCGCATCAACTCGCGTTCGGGCGTGTCGGTGTCGCGCAGGCGGGTACCGGTGTCGAACTGTTCGGCGTCGCCGATGTCGATGTCATCGGTCGGCGGCCGTCGATTGTGTGAAGCCAGGTAGTTTTTGGCGGTATTCACGGCGATTCGATGCAACCAGGTTGAGAACTGGGCGTCGCCACGGAAACTCCCGATCGCGCGGTAGGCGCGGATGAAAGTGTCCTGGGCGACGTCCTGACATTCGCTCCAGTCGGCGATGTAGCGACCGACCAGGGCCACCACCCGATGCTGGTACTTGCGCACCAGGACATCGAAGGCGGCACTCTCGCCGTGCTGCACGCGCCGGACCAGTTCCAGATCCAGCTCCTGTGGTGTATCAACCTCGGCCATGAGGGGCCGCACTCCTGTCAGCCCAACCGACGTCGGGCAATGAGACTGCCAATCCCGGGAAAAGTTCAGTCGCCGATCACCTGGCGCCGCACCAGCTTTTAACCACCGTTCCGTTAGCGTCCCGGTCCACGGCCATGGATCCGGGGGCGCCACTCCCCTGCTATTGGGATTTGACGCGGGGGAAACAACCTCTGGATCATAGCCTCTTCTCCATACACAACCGGATGGAACGTCCATGCTCTCAGGCTTCGATGGTCTCCGCTTCAGCCACTGGCACCCCGAGATCCGCGACGACGGCGTGGTGGTTCTCTCCCTGGATCGTCAGGACAGCAGCGTCAACGCCATGTCGCAGGACGTGCTGCTGGAGCTGGGCGACCTGCTTGAGCGCATCGCGCTGGATCCGCCCAAGGGCGTGGTGATCCAGTCGCTGAAGAAGGCCGGCTTCATTGCCGGTGCCGACCTGAAGGAGTTCCAGGAGTTCGACCGTCGCGGCACTGTCAACGACGCGATCCGGCGTGGCCAGGCCACCTACCAGAAGCTGGCCGAACTGCCCTGCCCGACCGTGGCGGCGATCCATGGCCACTGCCTGGGAGGCGGCACCGAACTGGCGCTGGCCTGCCGCTACCGCGTGGCCTCCAACGACAGCAGCACCCGCATCGGCCTGCCGGAAACCCAGCTGGGCATCTTCCCGGGCTGGGGCGGCAGCGCCCGCCTGCCGCAACTGGTGGGTGCACCGGCGGCGATGGACATGATGCTGACCGGACGCACCCTGTCGGCGTCGGCCGCGCGTGGCATCGGGCTGGTCGACAAGGTGGTGGCACCGGCCGTGGTGCTCGACACCGCCGTGGCGCTGGCGCTGTCCGGCACCACGCGCCCGTTCAAGCAGCGCGCGACGGCCTGGGCCACCAACACCTGGCTGGCACGCACGCTGCTGGCGCCGCAGATGGTCAAGCAGGTCGCACGCAAGGCGAAGAAGGACCAGTACCCGGCGCCGTACGCGCTGATCAGCACCTGGCAGCGCAGTGGCGGCAAGCCGATCCAGGCGCGTTTGGACGCCGAGCGGCGCGCCGTGGTGAAGCTGGCCAGTACACCGACCGCGCGCAACCTGATCCGCATCTTCTTCCTGACCGAGCGACTGAAGGGCCTGGGCGGTGGTGATTCCGGCATCCGTCACGTGCACGTGGTCGGCGCCGGCGTGATGGGCGGCGACATCGCCGCATGGGCCGCTTACAAGGGCTTCGAGGTGACCCTGCAGGACCGTGAGCAGCGCTTCATCGACCCGGCCATGGAACGCGCGCAGTCGCTGTTCGCCAAGAAGGTGCGTGACGAGAGCAAGCGCCCTGCCGTGGCCGCGCGCCTGCGTGCCGATCTGGAAGGCAACGGCGTGGCCGAAGCCGATCTGGTGATCGAGGCCATCATCGAGAACCCCGAGGCCAAGCGTGCGCTGTACCAGACGCTGGAACCGAAGATGAAGCAGGACGCGCTGCTGACCACCAACACTTCGTCGATCCCGCTGGTGGAACTGCGCGATCACATCCAGCGCCCGGCGCAGTTCGCCGGCCTGCACTATTTCAACCCGGTCGCGCAGATGCCGTTGGTGGAGATCATCCATCACGACGGCATGGCGCCGGAAACCGAACGCCGCCTGGCCGCGTTCTGCAAGGCACTGGGCAAGTTCCCGGTGCCGGTGGCCGGCAGCCCGGGCTTCCTGGTCAACCGCGTGCTGTTCCCTTACATGCTGGAAGCGGCCACCGCGTATGCCGAAGGCATTCCGGGCCCGGTGATCGACAAGGCCGCCGTGAAGTTCGGCATGCCGATGGGACCGATCGAACTGATCGACACCGTGGGGCTGGACGTGGCTGCGGGCGTGGGCCGCGAACTGGCGCCGTTCCTCGGCCTGCAGATTCCGGCGGCCCTGCAGACGGTGGAACAGGACAAGCGCGGCAAGAAGGATGGCCAGGGCATCTACACCTGGGAGAACGGCAAGCCGAAGAAGCCGGACGTGGCCAGCGATTACCAGGCCCCGGCCGATCTGGAGGACCGCATGATCCTGCCGCTGTTGAACGAGGCGGTTGCGTGCCTGCACGAAGGTGTAGTGGCCGATGCGGACCTGTTGGATGCGGGCGTGATCTTCGGTACCGGTTTCGCGCCGTTCCGTGGCGGCCCGATCCAGCACATCCGTGCGGTGGGTGCCGATGCGATCGTCGAGCGGTTGAAGGCGCTGCAGCAGCGCCACGGCGACCGTTTCGCCCCGCGACCGGGCTGGGACAACCCCGCCCTGCGCGAACCGGTGATTTGAGTTTATCGGCCGGGCCTGCGGCCCGGCACCCGCCGAGGCAACGTCAAATGCCACAGCAGAAGCCAGAGCCAAAGCGGCTCTGGCTTTTCTGTTTGTTGGGCGGGGCGGTGTCGGGTTGCGGGGACGCGTAAACCCGTCCTTGAAGTGACCCCCGGGAGTTGGACGCCAGATCCAACCCCGAGGGATACATGAACAGATACGACGCTCGTTTCAAACTGCAGGTTGCCAAAGAGGCCTGCAAGACCTCCACATCGGTCAAAGCCGTTGCTCGTCGCCACAGCCTGGAGGCCTCCACGGTCAGGCGCTGG
>NZ_JAOBZT010000102.1:0-10797 GCF_029839005.1 Stenotrophomonas sp. GD03958
CTGCCAGTTGAATCGTTGCCGTGCCGCCCTACGCCGGTCCTCCCGTCGCCTCCCGATCCGGTGATGCCGCCAGCCCCCTGCGGTTGCTGGCCTATCTCGCGTTGGCCATCACGCTGATCGTGCTCGATGACCAGGCCGGCTGGCTGGCGCGCCTGCGCGAGCAGGCCAACAGCCTGGTGCAGCCGGTCTGGGCACTGGCCGGCCTGCCCGGCAAGCTCGGCAACCAGGTCAAGGATTCCGCCGCCAGCCACAGCCAGCTGGTCGCCGAGAACCGCGAGCTGCGCAACCAGCTGCTGCTGGCCAACGCGCGCCTGACCCGCCTGCAGACCGCCGCACTGGACAATGCCCAGCTGCGCGAACTGCTGAACGTGGCCGAGCGCAGTGGCCTGGACGTGCAGCTGGCGCCGATCCTGGACATCGACCTGGACCCGGTCAAACAGCGCCTGGTACTCGATGCCGGCAGCCGCGAGGGCGTGCATGTCGGCCAGGCGGTGATCGACGCCGGCGGCCTGATGGGCCAGGTGATCAGCGTCACCGGCGGCACCTCTACCGTGCTGCTGCTGACCGACCCTGACCATGCCGTGCCGGTTACCGTGGCCCGCAACGGCGTTCGCCTGATCGTCTATGGCCGCGGCGACACGCTGGAACTGCGCGATATTCCGCTCAGCGCTGGGGTGGAAGTGGGCGATGAGATCATCACCTCCGGTCTTGGCGGTCGTTTCCCGGCCGGCTTCCCGGTCGGCACCATCACCGGCCTGCGACCGGACGACACCCATGCGTTCCTGGTCGGCGAACTGAAGCCGGCGGCGCAGCTGGACCGCGGCCGCGACGTGCTGCTGCTGCGCCCGGGCGCGGCGATCCGCATTCCGCCGGAGCTGCGCCTGCAGCTGGAAGAAACCGCCCCGGGTGGCCCGGCCACCGGCGCCACCGTGCCCGTGGGAACCGCGCCAGCAGCAACGACGCCAGCTCCGGTCAGCGCCCCGGTAGTGCCGGCCGCTGGCCGGCAACAGCCCTCGTCGCAAACGAGGTCTGTTGCCCCCGCATCCTCCCCCGATCCTGCTGCTCCGGTAGTGCCGGCCGCTGGCCGGCAACCGACCACGCCGGAGGCGCAGCGATGAGCCGCCTGCGCGACAACCCATGGGTGCTGCCGGCCAGCCTGGTGGTGGCGCTGCTGCTGGGCCTGCTGCCGTTGCCGGCGCTGCTGCAGCCGCTGCGCCCGTACTGGCTGGCGCTGGTGCTGGCGTACTGGGTCATCGAAGCGCCCGAGCGCGTCGGCCTGGGCATCGCCTTCGCCAGCGGCGTCATCGCCGACCTGCTGTACGGCGGTGTCCTCGGCGAACAGGCACTTCGGCTGGTGATGCTGGCTTTCATCCTGCAGCGCTTCCGCGCGCGCATCCGCTTCTTCCCGATGTCGCAGCAGATGCTGGCCATCGGCGGCCTGCTGTTCAACGACCGCATCGTCAGCGCACTGGTGCACATCCTGGTGGGCGAACCGACCCTGCCGTGGTCGTACTGGTGGGCCCCGCTGCTGGGCATGGGCCTGTGGCCGCTGGTGTTCGTGCTGCTGGACGCGGTGCGCTTCGGCAAGCGCGGGCGCTGAGCCATGATTCCGCGCCGCCAGGTCAAGAATCCACACGCCGAAGCCGAGCAGTTCCGCCGTCGCGCGGCGCTCGGTTTCCTGGGCGTGCTGGTCTGTCTGCTGGGGCTGGGCGGCTGGTACTTCAAGCTGCAGGTGCTTGACCACGACGTCTATGCCACGCGTTCGGAGGCCAACCGCATCAAGCCGCGGCCGGTGGTGCCCGGGCGCGGCATGATCTACGACCGCAACGGCCGCCTGCTGGCCGAGAACGTGCCGGCGTTCCGCCTGGACGTGACTCCGGACAAGGTCAAGGACATGGACGCCACCCTGGAAGGGCTGGCGAAGATCATCAGCATCAGCCCGGAAGAGCTGGAAGCGTTCAACAAGTCGCGCAAGGCGCGCCGCAAGTTCCTGCCGGTCACGCTGAAGCTGCGCATGAGCGACGAGGAGATGGCGCGCTTTGCCGTCGACCGCTGGCGTTTCCCGGGGGTCGAGCTGGAACCCTACCTGACCCGGCGCTACCCGTATGGCGATCTGTTCGCGCACATCATCGGCTACGTCGGTCGCGTCGATGACAAGGATCTGGAAATCCTCGGCGAAGGTAATGCCGCGCTGACCCACATCGGCAAATCCGGCCTGGAGCGCTATTACGAGCAGCAGCTGCGTGGCCGGGTCGGCTATGAACAGGTCGAGACCAACGTGCAGGGCCGCGCGATCCGCACCATCGGCCGGGTGGCCGCGCAGTCCGGTGCGGACCTGCGGCTGTCGATCGACGCCGACCTGCAGCGCGCGATGGTGGCTGCCTTCGGCGACCAGGAAGGCTCGGCGGTGGCGATGGACCCGCGTACCGGCGAAGTGCTGGCGATGGTCAGCCTGCCGTCCTACGACCCCAACCTGTTCGTCAACGGCATTTCCCATGCCGACTTCAAGGCATTGAACGAAAACCCGTCGCGGCCGCAGTTCAACCGTTTGGTGCTCGGTGGCGTCGCCCCCGGTTCCACGCTGAAACCCCTGATCGGCCTGGCCGGCCTGGATTCGGGCGTGCGCCGCCCGGAAGACAAGGTGCTGTCCACCGGCATGTTCTACCTGCCCGGCACTTCACGTGGCTGGGGTGATGCGCATCGCGGCGGCCACGGCTGGACCGACCTGCGCAAGTCGATCGCCGAATCGGTCAATACCTATTACTACAAGCTGGCGCTGGACCTGGGCATCGAGCGCTTCGACCATTACATGGAGTACTACGGCTTCGGCCAGCCGACCGGCATCGACCTCACCGGCGAAATCGGCGGCATCCTGCCGTCGCCGGCGTACAAGCGGAAGACCCGCAAGGAAGCCTGGTTCCCGGGCGACACGGTCAACATCAGCATCGGCCAGGGCGACTGGAAGGTCACCCCGCTGCAGCTGGCGCGCGGCGTCAGCGCGCTGGCCGACGGCCAGCTGCGCACCCCGCACCTGGTGATCCAGCAGCGCGAAGGATTCGACAGCGACTGGACGGCAATGCCGGCCGGCGAAAGCAAGCCGATCAGCCCCAACCCCAACAACGTGCAGGCCGTGCGCGAGGGCATGATGGCGACCATGCGGCCCGGCGGCAGCGGCTGGCGCGTGGCGGTGGGTGCGCCGTACGTGATGGCCGGCAAGACCGGTACCGCACAGGTCATCAGCCGCAAGGGCACTGCTGCAGTGAACCCGAAGAGCCTGCCGATGCACCTGCGCCACCGCGCGCTGTTCGTTGGCTTCGCGCCGGTCGAAAACCCGGTGATCGCGATTGCGGTGGCGGTGGAAGGCGGTGGCTACGGTGGTTCAGCCGCGGCGCCGATCGCCCGCAAGGTGTTCGATGCCTACCTGCTGGGCAAGATGCCCGAAGGCATGCAGCCGCTGGACAGCGAGCGCGGCACCACTGCCATCGGCGCCACCGCGTTCGACAACGAAGACGCGAGCGCGCGCCAGGCCGGCGACCTTGCCGCTGCACAGGTGGGAGAACATCCGGTGCTGATCGGCGTGCCTGCACCGGCGCCTGCACCCGCGCCGCAGCCGGATGCGCAGGCCGCCGCGTTGCCGGCCACGCCACGGCCGACCCCTGCGGAGCCCGCACGATGAGAGTGTTCCTGCGTTGGGCCGGCGACATGCTGCGCCGCTTCTTCAGTACGCTGGACTGGGTGCTGTGCCTGGCCCTCGGCGCGCTGATGGTGATCGGCCTGGCGACCCTGAAGAGTGCCGGAGGCGACAGCCTGGTGATGGCCCAGGGCGCGCGCTTCGCGGTGGGCATGGCGGCGCTGTGGGGCATCTCGCGCGTGCCTATCCTGCGCATCCGCTCGGCCACGCCGATGATCTATGCGATCTCGATGATTCCGTTGCTGGCGGTGTTCGTGCTCGGCACCGGCAAGTACGGCCGGCAGTGGCTGGACCTGAAGTTCTTCTACCTGCAGCCGGCCGAGCTGCTGAAGGTGAGCCTGCCGATGATGGTGGCCTGGTACCTGCACAGGATGCCGCTGCCACCGCGCTTCAATACCGTGCTCGTGGCCTTGGTGATCATCGGCGTACCGACCGGCCTGGTGATGCTGCAGCCGGACTTCGGCACCGGTGTGCTGATCGCCGCCAGTGGCGTGTTCGTGCTGCTGCTGGCAGGCCTGCCGTGGTGGTGGGTCGGGCTGGGCGTAGGCGGCGTGGCCGCGGTCGCGCCGGTGGCCTGGTTCTGGCTGCTGCGGCCGTACCAGAAGGACCGCATCATGATGTTCCTGGACCCGGAAATGGACGCGCTTGGCGCCGGCTGGAACATCATCCAGTCGAAGATCGCGATCGGTTCCGGGGGCTTCGATGGCAAGGGCTGGGGCGAGGGCTCGCAGTCGCACCTGAACTTCATTCCCGAGCAGACCACCGACTTCGCGTTCTCGGTGCTGAGCGAGGAATTCGGCTGGATCGGCGTGGCCACCGTGCTGGCGCTGTACCTGCTGGTGATCGGGCGTTGCCTGTGGATTGCCAGCCAATCGCGCGATTCCTATTCGCGCCTGCTTGCCGGGGCCACCGGACTGGCGTTCTTCGTCTACGTACTGGTCAACGGCGGGATGATTTCCGGCCTGCTGCCGGTGGTGGGCGTGCCGATGCCGCTGATCAGTTACGGCGGTACCTCGGCGGTGTCACTGCTGGCCGGCTTCGGCCTGGTGATGGCGGTGCGCAGCCACAACCCGGTGCACGGCGGCTACGGCTAGCCGCCGCGCTTCCTGCTCCTGATTCTTGTAGAGCCGAGCCATGCTCGGCTGCTTCTGCTGTATGAAAGGCAGTCGAGCATGGCTCGACTCTACAAATGCGGCACCGCGCTGACAGCTTCACGCAAGCACGCATTGCTACCGTGGCCGTGTGGAATGGAAACGACTGCTTGGCGGCTGCCGTGAGGCGGTGCGCACGATCGATCTGCCGTTGCTGGTTGCGTTGTTGATCCTGATGGGCGTCGGCCTGGCGGTGCTGCACAGCGTGTCCGGCCCCGTGGCCGGGCAGGCGGCGCGCTTTGCCGGTGGCCTGGTGGCGATGTGGCTGCTGTCGCGTGTTTCGCTGCTGCGCCTGCGGGCGTGGACACCAGCGTTGTATGCGTTGTCGATGCTGCCGCTGATGGCGGTCTACGTGGTCGGCACCGGCAAATACGGGCAGCGCTGGCTCAACCTCGGCGTGTTCTACCTGCAACCGTCCGAACTGCTCAAGCTCAGCCTGCCGCTGATGATGGCCTGGTACCTGCATCGCCAACCGCTGCCGCCGTCGCCACGCACGGTACTGACGGCTGCGGTGCTGATCGGCATGCCCGCAGTACTGATCCTGATGCAGCCCAACCTCGGTACCGCAACGCTGGTCACCGCCAGCGGCGTGTTCGCCTTGTTGCTGGCGGGCCTGCACTGGGGATGGGTGGCGACCGGGGCAACAGGGCTTGCGGTGGCCGCACCCCTGGCATGGTTCGGTCTGTTGCGTCAGTACCAGAAGGATCGCGTGCTGACCTTCCTTGATCCGTCGGCGGATCCGCTCGGCACCGGTTGGAACATCCTGCAGTCGCGCATCGCGATCGGCTCCGGTGGCTGGGACGGGCGCGGCTGGGGGCAGGGCACCCAGGCCACGCTGGACTTCCTGCCTGAGTACACCACGGACTTCGCGTTCTCGGTGCTGGCCGAAGAGTTCGGCTGGATCGGCGTGGCCACCGTGTTTGCGCTGTACCTGTTCGTGGTCGGCCGCTGCCTGTGGATCGCGGTGCACGCCCGCGACACGCACGCACGGTTGCTGGCCGGCAGCCTGGGCTTGGCGTTCTTCGTGTACGTACTGGTGAACGGCGGGATGATTTCCGGCCTGCTGCCGGTGGTGGGCATTCCGATGCCGTTGATCAGTTATGGCGGTACCTCGGCGGTGTCGCTGCTGGCGGGTATCGGGCTGGTGATGGCGGTGCGCGGGCACCGACCCGTGCACGGGGGATAGGGTTTCCAGCCAACGGCGCCGCCCCTCGTGGGTGACCGCGCAATGCAGTTCATGGGTGGGGCCGGGTAGATGGGCCGCGCAGGGGACGCTGCAAGTACATCCATGTAAGCTCGGTCGCCGCATCCATGCGGCTCACGCCCCTGCGCAGCCCATCTACCCGGCCACGGACAGGTTCCGTGCGCGTCTACCCACGGAGAAGAAAGAGAAGATCAAAAGCAAAGGCGGCCTGGCGGGTCGCTTCATTGCCTTGTGTAGAGCCGATCCATGCTCGGCTCACGAGCAAGCGCAGCGTCGCGACCCGCTTTTGATCTTCTCTTTCTTCTCCGTGGGTGGCAGACCTCCGAAATCTGTCAGAGGCCGGTCGGATTGGGTACGCGGGGGTGTCCGCCGCATGGATGCGGCTGCCAAGCCTCCAGGGACGGATTCACGGCGTCCCCCGCGTACCCAACCCGACCGGCCCACCCGTGGCTTCTGCTTTCCGCGACCACCCCAGACACCACCCACGAGGGGCTGCGCCGTTGGCTGGAAACTTCCTGACTCTGCGCAACGCTCTCTGTGGAAGCGTTCTCACAACGCTGCACGACAGCACACCCGCTGACCAAAGTCCGCAAAAAACGTTAGCTGGTTCACACTTTTACGCCGCGTTGATCTTGATCAATGGACTTGTCGTAATCGGCCTGCACAATGGCGGCCCGTTCGGCACGGCGCGCCGTCAATCGTTGCAGCGCGAGGGGGCGTCGGGCGGGAGCAGTACTGATCCAACGGATACAGGGAGCGCGGGGCACTGCCACTGGGGAGCGGCAGCCGCGCAGGTATCGACCGGATCCGGTCGCCGGTTGCGTCTGCGGGGATGGGGACGCAACCGGCCACCTCTATCTGAATGGGGAAGCCCGATCACGACGTCTTCACATTTCCCGCTGAACGCGGGCAAATCGTTGTGATTCATGGTGTTAGGGGTTTTAATTCATCCATGACCTGCTAACCTGCGACGATGATTCGACGCACTCTGGCCTGCATGCTCACCCTCGGCCTGGTCGCCTGCGCGACCCAGCCGAAGTCCCCACCGTCTTCGCCCCAGGCCAGCAGTACGCCGCGCCAGCCCGCCACCAAGGCCCACGGCCCGGCCGAGGCCGCGCCCGAAGCGGCCGCTGCTACAGCACCGCCGGTCGATCTCACCCCGGTGCCGTTCGAGGTCGCACGGGCCCGCTTTGTTGCCGATACGGCCAAGCGCTATGGGCTGAAGCCGGAGCAGATCAGCAGCGTGCTCGACCAGGCGCAGGTGCGCCAGCCGATCATCGCTGCCATGTCGCGCCCGGCCGAACGGGTCAAGCCGTGGAACGAATACCGGCCGATGTTCATCAGCAAGGCGCGCATCGATGGCGGCCGCGCGTTCCTGGCCCAGCATCGTGCCGAACTGGATCGCGTGCAGCAGCGCACCGGCGTGCCGGCCGAAGTGATCGTGGCGATCATCGGCGTGGAGACCAGTTACGGGAAAAATGCCGGCAACCACCGCGTGCTCGATGCGCTGTACACGCTGGCGTTCTACTACCCGCGCAGTGGCGACCCGGCCAAGCTGGAACGCGAAGTGCGCCGCGAGCTGTTCTTCCGCGATGAGCTGGCCAAGCTGTTCGAGCTGGGCCGTGAGGAAAAGCTGGACATCACCACGCTCAAGGGCAGCTATGCCGGTGCGATGGGCATGGGCCAGTTCATGCCGTCCAGCTATCTCGATTACGCCGTGGACGGTAATGGCGATGGCCGTCGCGACCTGTTCACCAGCTACGACGATGTGTTCTCGTCCATCGCCAATTATTTCGTAAAGAAGGGCGGCTGGGTCCGGGGTGGCCAGGTGGCCGTACCGGCCACGCTGGCGCCGGGGCGCGAGGAGTTCAACCCGACCGAATGGATGCCGACCTGGTCGCTGGCCGACCTGGCCGAGCGCGGCTACCAGCCCAGCGCACCGGTGCAGCCAGGCGCCACGGCCACGCCGATCACGCTGGAAGGCAGCACGGGCAAGCAGTACTGGCTGGGCTTCCAGAACTACTACGCGATCACCCGCTACAACCTCTCGAAGATGTACGCGATGGCCGTGTTCCAGTTGTCGCAGGCCATCGCCGGACAGGAGCTGCCCCCGGCATGAACATCAGATGGCTGGTCCCGAGCTTGATCGTCCTCGCGCTGGCTGCCTGCAGCAGTGCGCCGAAGAAGCCGGCCACGGCCGGCCACGGTGGCAAGCCCAGCGGCACGGTGGTGCAGGGTCGGGGCTCGCGCCCGGCGCATTGCCCGGAAGGCTCGCCCTATGCCGCGGCTAAGGAGGACCCGAACACGCGCGGCAACTACACCGCCGGGGGGCTGTACAAGCCAGGCGTGCGTGACAGCACCCCGGACTACATTCCCAACGTCGCCTGCATTCCCGAGCCGGAAGTGACCGCCGAAGAGCGTTCGGCCATCGGCAACAAGTCGCCGTACGTGGTGCTGGGCAAGTCGTACAAGGTGCTCGACGACACCCGCAACTATGTCGAGCGCGGTACCGCGTCGTACTACGGCGCCAAGTTCCACGGCCGCCTGACCTCCAACCGCGAGGTCTACGACATGTACCAGTTCACCGCCGCGCACAAGACGCTGCCGCTGCCCAGCTTCGCCCGTGTGACCAACCTGGACAACGGCGAGTCGGTGATCGTGCGCGTCAACGACCGTGGCCCGTTCCATGATGGCCGTGTGGTCGACCTCAGTTATGCCGCCGCAGTGAGGCTGGGCATCACCCAGCGCGGTACCGGCAATGTGGAGGTGCGCGCGTTGCAGCCGGGCGAGGGCAACCTGCTGGCGCAGAAGCCGTCGCGCCGCGAGCGCCGTGCCGCCGAAACGGCTGTCGCGGCGGCCAGTACGCGCCCGGTAACGGCTGCGCGTGCCACCGCCGACAGCGACATCGATCGCCTGGTCAAGCGCCTTCCGGCCGACGCCACGCCTGCGCGTGGCCAGCCGGCCACCACACAGGGCGTGGCCAGCGCGGTGCCGGACGTGGCGGTCAGCAGCCTGCCGCCGAGCGCACCGCCGGTGCGCAGCCCCACAATGGCGCCGGTTGCAGTCGCCAGCGCCGCGCCGCGCACGGTCGCGCCGGCCGCAGTGCGTACGGTGCCCGCCTCGGCAGCAGCCCCCAGCCTGTCGCAGCAGGTGGTCGGCGCGGTGATGGTGCAGGTCGCCAGCTTCTCCAGCCGCGACAATGCCAACCGCGCGATGGGCCAGCTCAACGCGGCCGGCATTGTCGGCGCGACCATCAGCGACATCGCCGCCGGTGGCCGCACCCTGTTCCGGCTGCGCGTTCCCGCCAGCGACCATGCCAGTGCCGCGGAACTTGTCGGCCGCATCGCCGGTCTGGGCCTGGGTTCGCCGCAGATCGTCAAGGATTGACCCGCCTGGGCTGGTGCTGCCGGCCCAGGCTCGCCCGGCCTTACAATGGCCGCTTCGTTCCACCCTCCATTCCTGGCCGTCCCCTGGAGCCTGCTGTCCAATGAATTTCCGTTCCGCCGCCACCGCCCTGGCCGCCACCCTGGTGGTGGGCCTGGCTTCCGCCCAGACGCCGCTGCCGACCCCGGCCACGCCTGCGCCTGCCGCCGCCGCTGCCCCGGCCACCGTTGCCACCCCCCCGGCGCCGGTGCCGAGCGTATCCAAGGCCTGGGTGCTGATGGACTACGCCACCGGCCAGGTGCTGGCTGGCGAAAACATCCACGAGCAGCTGGCCCCGGCCAGCATCACCAAGGTGATGACGTCCTACGTGGTTGCCGCCGAGGTCAAGAACGGCAAGGTCCGTGCGGATGACCAGGTGATGATGAGCGAGCGCGCATGGCGCGAAGGCGGCGCCGGCACCGATGGCAGCTACAGTGGCTTCCCGGTCAACCAGACCGCACGCCTGGAAGACATGGAAAAGGGCATGGCGATCCAGTCCGGCAATGACGCCGCGATCGCCCTGGCCGAGCATGTGGCCGGCAGCGAAGAAGCCTTCGCGTCGCTGATGAACAGCTACGCCGCCAAGATCGGCATGAAGAACTCGCACTTCGTCAACGCCCACGGCCTGACCGCCGAAGGCCACCACAGCACCGCCTATGACCTGGCACTGCTGGGCCGCGCGATGGTGCGTGATTACCCGGAAACTTACGCGTACAACAAGATCAAGGAATTCCAGGTCGGCAACATCAAGCAGCCGAACCGCAACCTGCTGCTGTGGCGAGATGGCAGCGTCGACGGCATCAAGACCGGCCACACCTCCGAAGCCGGTTACTGCCTGATGAGTTCGGCGCAGCGCGGCGACCAGCGCCTGATCGCCGTGGTATTGGGTGGTGCGTCGGAAAAGCAGCGCGCTGATGACAGCCTGGCCCTGCTGAACTGGGGTTTCCGCTTCTTCGAGACCCACCGCCTGTACGAGCCGGGCAAGCCCGTGGCCGAGCACAAGGTCTGGAAGGGCACCGCCGACAAGGTGCAGCTGGGCGTGGCGCAGCCGATGCTGGTCAGCGTGCCGCGCGGCCGCTACAACGACCTGAAGCCGAGCATCGACGTGCCCAAGACCCTGGAGGCACCGTTCACTGCCGGTCAGCAGATCGGCACCGTGAAGGTCACGCTGGACGGCAAGGTCGTCGCCGAAGCGCCGCTGGTCGCCGTGGCTGCCGTCGAACAGGCCGGCTTCTTCAAGCGCCTGTGGGACAGCTTCTGGATGTGGTGGGAATCGGAATGATCCACGCCCCGGCGTGGTGAATGAAAAGGCCGGCGTATGCCGGCCT
>NZ_JAOBZT010000103.1:0-10668 GCF_029839005.1 Stenotrophomonas sp. GD03958
CCGGCGGGTCAGATGTCGGTGTGGTGATGCGGCACGGCGGCAGGCAGCGGGTCATGCCCTCCCACGAAGTGACGCACCACGGGGGCGCGCTCGCCGCGATGCAGCTCCCGCAGCACTTCCTGGATGGCCTTGTCATCCGCAGTGATGCGCTCGTGCTGGCGCAGGTGCTCCAGCCACGACGGGGTCACGAAATACTCCAGGTGGATGCCCGGGCTGGCCACGTCCTCGACGACACCCCAGACCACCGCACCGTCGCGGCGACGGATCGTGCCCAGCGCGCGCATCTGCGCCTGGAACTTGGCACGGTCAGCATCGTCGATGCGGTACTCGATGGTAACCAGCACCGGCCCCCGATCATTCGACACCGGCACCGACAGTTCCGGCGCCGGCCAGTGCCCGGCCGGACGCAGGTTCAGATCCTCGGTGCCAGCAATGCGCACGCGCCACACCAGCAATCCGCCGATCACCGCACCTGCGGCAGCCACCAGCAACGCCAGCTCCGGCGACGTACGCTGTGCGAGCGCGCCCCAGCTCAGGCCGCCGGCGGCCATGCCGGCAGAGAACACCATGATGTACAGCGCCAGCGCACGCGCACGTACCCATGCCGGAACCGCAGTCTGCGCAGCGATCTGCAGCGACGACAGCACGGTGATCCACGCAAATCCATTGACCAGCATCACCACCGGAAGCACGTACCAGCTGCGGGTCAGCGCCAGCCCGACCAGGCTCAGGGCCAGCGACAACGTCGCCAGCAGTACCAACAGGTCACGATCCAGTTGCGCACGCAGCTTCGGCAGCAGCAGCGCACCGCCCACTGCGCCGATGCCGATGCAGCCCAGCAGCATGCCGTACTGCCCCGCCCCGCCATGCATCTGCCCACGCACCACCACCGGCAACAGCGCGTTCATCGCCGCGGCAAAGAAGAAGAAGCCGACCGACTTGATCAGCACCGCCTGCAGCCGCCCGGCGCGGCTGGCGTAACGCAGGCCCGCCTTCAAGCCGGCACCGAAACCTTCCGGTGGCAGGCTGGACTGCTTGGGATCACGCGTCCAGCCCCACACCACGAACAGCATCGCGGCGAAGGTGATGGCGTTGAAGCCGAATGCCCACACCGCACCCAGCTGCGCCACGATCACGCCACCAATGGCCGGGCCGATCGAGCGCGCGATGTTGATGCCGATCGAGTTCAGCGCCACCGCCGAGGCCAGCATCGGCTGCGGTACCAGCTCGGAGACAATGGCGGCCTGCGCGGGCATTGCCATCGCCGCACCACAGCCCATGCAGAAGGTCAGCAGCACCAGCAACTGCGGGGTCAGCAGGTCCATCGCGGTCAACGCGGCCATCGCTGCGGCCACCAGCAGCATCCAGCCCTGGGTCGCCAGCAGGTACTTCCGGCGATCGACAATGTCGGCCAGGGTGCCGGCAGCGAGCGCCAGCAGCACGATCGGCACCGTGGTGGCCGATTGCACCAGGGCCACCATCAACGGCGAACCGGTGCGTTCGGCCATCACCCAGGCGGCGGCTACATCATTGACCCAGGTGCCGATGTTGCTGGCCAGGATTGCCAGCCAGATCGAACGGAACATCTGGATCTTCAGCGGGGACCAGGCGCCTGCGGCCTGTGTGGAGTGTTGCGACGCGGTTGCGTTCACCATTGCCATGCTCCAACGATCGAGGCGAACAGCGTGTCCTGGCCTCCGGCCTGCTTCAGTGCAGGACCGGCGTCGACCCAGGCCAGCTGCAGCTGCCATTGCCAGTGTTTGCTGGCCTGCCAGCGGGTTTCAGATTTGTACTGGGTGCCGATGCGGCGCGCGCCACCGGCGCTCCCCGGCAACGCCAGCAGCGGTGCCGGTGTGGTGTAGACCGCATCGGCACGACGCTGCTTCCACGCCATCTGTACGCCCAGTTCCGTGGTCACCGCATGATGCAGGCGCAGGGTCAGGGTCGGTTGCAGGTCCATCAGGTTGGCCGGGGCCAGCAGGCTGGCCTCGCTGAAGTAGGCCGATTTAGGGAACAGTGCATTGAAGGTTCCCAGGTGGCCGTCATGCAGCTTGCCGTCGCCACTGGCGATATCCGCCTTCAGCCCCAGCCGCGGTTGCAGCGGCCGCTCGGTCCAGCGCCAGCCGGTGTCGGTGGCCAGCGTCCAGGCGCGGACATCCAGCGTGCCGGCAACCGTCTGCAGTTCACCGCCCTGCGCCACCAGCTCGCTGTTCCAGTCCAGCGCACCGAACTGGCCGAACCAACGCGCACCGAGGGTCTGCCGTCGCTCGGTACCGGAGCCCGCCGCAAAGCGCGCGCCTTCACGACGGTAGTCCAGCAGGTACAGATCCCATTGCCCTGGGCCACGACCCCGCGCGGTGGTCGCATACGCGCCCCACAGGTGGGCACCGCGTTCGCCGCGGTCATCAAAGGCGCCGGGTCGGTTCTCCAGCGGTCGCAGCGCCATCAGGTCCAGCGTGCCGAGGCGGCCTTTCCAGCCTGCACGGGCGCCATCGAATGCCAGCCGGATGTTCGGCCCATCGCGCACCGACAACAGCCGCGAACTGCCATAGCCGGCTTCCTGCCGACCGAGTTGCAGATGGAACCCACCGCGCTGCCAGCGCCAGTAGGCCTGCTGCACGTCCAAGGCGCCACTGTCGGTACGGCCCGGGCCGCCTGCCTTGCCATTCTCGGCATGCACGCCCAGCTGCAGCCGTGCCTGCCAGTTGTCCTCGACATACGTGGCCGACGCCAGTGCACGCAGCAGGCCGTAGCCGTCTTCACTGCCGCCGATACCGAATCGGGCCGGGTCGTAGTACATCCCCCTGAGGCGCAGCGAGGCGTCCCATTGCAGTTGCCCGCCGCTCACGTCGGCGCAGCGGGGGGCGTCACAGGCCAGCGCCATCCATGGCATGGCCAGCAGCGCCAGGCTCAGAACGCGAAGCACGAGCATCCCATCGCACCCCAGAAGGCGCTCAGGTCGTCGGTGGGCGCCGCATGCAGCGCGGCATGGCCGTGAGCACCATGCGTACTACAGGCCACACCGTGATGGTGGCGATGCGCGACGGCTAACCCGGTGGCGGCACCGCCGACGTGGTAGCCACCGAAGCGGTTGACCGGCGACCAGTCCGGCATCGCCGGCGGCAGCTGCGGCGCCAGGCCGGCGTAATCCCCGTCGGCGTGCACGATGCGGCCGCCGACCACGGTCAGCAGGCTGGTGATGTCGGCGATCTGCGCGTCATCAACGCGGAAGAAGTCGGCCGAGAGCAGGATGAAATCAGCCAGCTGGCCAGCTTTCAGCGTGCCCTTCACCGCTTCGTCGCCGGAGAACCAGGCACTGCCCTGCGTCCACAGGCGCAACGCCTGCTCGCGTTCCAGCAGGTTCTCATCGCCATACAGCGCCAGCCCGCCCACGGTGCGCCCGGTCACCAGCCAGGACAACGCCACCCACGGGTTGTAGCTGGCTACGCGGGTGGCGTCGGTACCGGCGCCGACCGGTACGCCTTCGGCCAGCATGCGCTTGACCGGCGGCGTATGCCGCGCAGCCTGTACGCCATAGCGCTCGACGAAGGCCTCGCCCTGGTAGGCCATGCGGTGCTGCACGGCGATACCGCCACCCAGCGCACGGATGCGCTCGATGTTGCGTGGGGTGATGGTCTCGGCGTGGTCGATGAACCAGTGCAGGCCATCGAACGGCACCTCGCGGTTGACCTGTTCGTACACATCCAGGATGCGCGTGATGCTCTCGTCGTAGGTGGCGTGGATGCGGAAGGGCCAGCGCTTCTCGACCAGCAGCTTCACCACGTCGTGCAGTTCCGGCTCCAGCTCCGGCGGCAGTTCCGGGCGCGGCTCGTTGAACAGTTCGAAGTCGGCGGCGGAGAACACCAGCATCTCGCCCGCGCCGTTGTGGCGCAGCAGGTCATCGCCCTGGCGCGGCTGCAGGATCTCGCTCCAGCCACGGAAGTCATCCGCCTCCTTCCCCTTGTTCTGGGTGAACAGGTTGTAGGCGATGCGCACCGTCAGCTGGTCATCGCGATGCAGCTGCTCGATGACCTGGTAGTCCTCGGGGTAGTTCTGGAAGCCACCGCCGGCGTCGATCACCGAGGTGATGCCAAGCCGGTTCAGTTCGCGCATGAAATGGCGCGTCGAGTTGGCCTGGTACTCGATCGGCAGGCGCGGGCCCTTGGCCAGCGTCGCGTACAGGATCAGCGCATTCGGCTTGGCCAGCAGCAGCCCGGTCGGGTTGCCCAGCGAATCGCGCACGATCTGCCCGCCCGGTGGATCCGGCGTTTCCTTGCTGTAGCCGCAGGCGCGCAGCGCGGCGCGGTTGAGCAGCGCGCGGTCATACAGGTGCAGCAGGAACACCGGTGTATCCGGCGCGATGTCGTTGAGCTCCTGCAGGGTCGGCAGGCGCTTCTCGTTGAACTGCGCGGCAGTGAAGCCACCAACCACGCGTACCCACTGCGGTGCAGGCGTGCGGTCGACCTGGGCCTTCAGCATGTCCAGGGCGTCGCCAAGCGAACGCAGGCCGTCCCAGCGCAGCTCCAGGTTGTAGTTCAGGCCACCGCGGATCAGGTGGGTGTGGCTGTCGTTGAGGCCGGGCAGCAGGCGCCGGCCCTGCGCGTCGATCAGCGTCGCTCCATTGCCCCAGCCGCGCATGATGTCCTCGTCGCTGCCGACGGCGACGATGCGGCCCTCCTGCACGGCCAGTGCCTGGGCGTGCGGCTGCTGAGGGTCGAGGGTGGTGATGCGGGCATTGCGGATGACCAGGGTGCTCATGCGACGCTCCTTGGAAGTGGAATCGAGTGCGGCACCGGCGCGACCGGCCAGGCCGAGCGCAACCGCGGCACCGCTTGCCAGCACCACGTTGCGGCGGCCGTGGTCGAGGGGATCGTGGCTCAAGTGAAATCTCCCGGAAAGTATTGGCCGTCCAGCGCCCAGTTGCCGGGCCCGGCCAGCGCGATGGCCAGCAGCACCGTGGTCCACATCAACGGGTACTCACTGCCACCGCGCATCCAGAACCAGCCCCTGGGCACGGCCAACAGTGCGGTGAAGCCGATGAAGGCGGCCGCCGCAAGCGCGGCGATGCGGGTCTGCCATCCCAGCAGCACGGCCAGCCCGGACAGCACCTGCAGCAGGGACAACAGCAGCGGCAACGGCGCCACTGCCGGCAGCCCGAAACCGCGCAGCTCGGTGGCGAAGCCGGCCAGCCCCGGTCCGCCGAACCAGCCAAACAGCTTGCCCAGCGCGTGCGGCAGCAGGAAGCCTCCTGCCGCCACGCGCAGCATCAGCAGGGCCAGGTCAAGGCCATGGCCGGCCAGCATGCTCAGTGCCCGCCTTCCTGCGCGCCGAACATGCGCTTGGCATACTGGATGCCGATGCCGTAGCCGCCGGCGTGGTCGCGGGCGATGCCGGTGGTCAGGTCGTAGGTTTCACCCCGCGCCCAGTCGCGCTGCAGCTCGAGCAGGTACTGCACGCTGGTCATCGGAACCGCGCCGGCCTGCACCATGCGGGTGATCGCACGCTCGTGCGCTTCTTCGCTGACATCGCCACAGGCATCGGTGATCACGTAGACCTCGAAGCCCTGCGCCAGCGCAGACAGCGCCGGACCGACGATGCAGACGCTGGTCCATAGGCCGGCAAGCACCAGCCGACGCCTGCCGATGCGGTTGATCTCGTCGATCACCGGCCGGTCTTCCCAGGTATTCATCGACGTGCGGTCGAACACCGGCTGGCCGGGGAAGATCTGCGGCAGTTCCGGGAACATCGGCCCGGAGAACGACGCTTCGGCGACCGTGGTCAGCACCACCGGCACCTTGAACCCCTTGGCGCCCTTGCTGATCAGCGACACGTTGTTGCGCAGCGTGGAGATATCGATGGTGTGGGTGGCGAACGCCATCTGTGACTGGAAATCGATCAGCACCAGGGCATGGTCGGTGGGCGAAAGCAGGGCCGGGGCGGGCGTGGCGGTGGCATGGGTCATGGATGGACTCCGTTGGAAACACGATCAAGGGGAAGCGACAGGGCGGCATCGCCGGCCAGGTACTGGCCGGGGCTGCAGCCGGTCTCCGCGCGGAAGCTGCGGACGAAGTGGCTCTGGTCGAAGAAGCCCAGCTGCTGGGCCAGGCACGCCATCGGCAACTGCGCGCCAGGCAGCAGCTGGCGTGCGCGTTCGATGCGGCGACGGCGCACATAGCGCAGCGGGCTGGCGCCGGTGCCGCTACGGAACAGGCGCACAAGGTGGAAGCGGCTGACGCAGGCGGCGGCCGCCAGTTCGGTGACCCGCAGCGGCTGCGACAGATGCTCATCGACATAGCGCAGGGCGCGCTGCAGTGCGGCGGCCTGCTGCGGTGCCAGTGGCGCGGCGGGCGGATCGGGCGGAGTGACGGTGGCCATGCGGGGCGCCGCGAGGGGGTGCCCCATGGTGCGTGGCCGTTGCGCGATGCCCTACCCCCGTCGGTCGAGGCCGGCACCTACCCGAATGGGGGAGGCCGACGGCCGAGCAGGCGGCGCCCGAACAGGCACGCATCCAGTGAATAGGCCCCCGGCCCCACAAGCAGCAGCGCCGGCGGCAATGCCACCAGTGGCCAGGGCGCCTGCTGCGCGAACAGGCCCACGGCCGCCGTGAGCGCTGCCAGTGGCGTCAACATACCCAGTGCAAGCATGGCCGCTGCAAGCAGGCACAGCGCCGACCACCCACTGCCCTGAGCATCCGGCGCGCACAGCGCGGCGGTCACGCACAGCCGGAACCACAGCAGGCCGATGCCCGGCCCCCGATCAGGGAACATCACGAACAGGCGCTGCATGGCCAGGTTCCAGGAGGAGATGCCGGCGTGATAGCCGACCGCAGCGGCCACCGCCTACCCCGTTCGGGTCACCCCGGGCTGCCCCACACCTGCCAGAATGCGCGCCATGCGTGGCCGCCCCTTCCCGTTCCTGCGTCGCCTGCCGGCGCTGCTGACGTGCCTGCTGCTGTTGACCGCCCTGCCCGCCCTTGCCGTGCAGCGCCCGCCGGTGAGCGGCGGGCTGCCCGATTACGAACATACCGCCTGGCGTGTCGGCCAGGGCGCCCCAGGCGATATATGGGACATTGCCCAGGACCGTGAGGGCCTCTTGTGGCTGGCTACCGGCTCGGGCCTGTACCGCTTCGATGGCCGTCGCTTCGAACGGCAGGCAGCGCCCGTCGGTAGCCAGTTCCCGTCCACCAACATGGTCACGCTGGCGCATGCCGCCGACGGCGCCCTGTGGATCGGCTACTTCCAGGCCGGCATCAGCCGCTTCGCGCAGGGACGGCTGCACAGCTACGGCCGTGAGCAGGGGGTGCCGGTCGGCGTGGTGCCGCGCTTCAGCCAGGATCGCGATGGCCAACTCTGGGCGGCGATCAATGGCGGGCTGCGCCGCTTTGACGGACACCGCTGGCAGCCACTGCCGGCCGCTGCCGGCCTGCCCGAGCACCGTGTGCAGTGGGTGCTGCACGACAGCCGGGGCAGGTTCTGGGTGCTGGCCGGCCTGAAGATCTGGATGCGCGCGGCGGGCCAGACCGCGTTCGAGGACACCGGCATCGCGGTCTCGCAGATGGCGACGCTGGCCGAAAGCCCGCAGGGTGAAGTGTGGCTGGCCGACCGGGTGCGCGGCACCTCGCCACTGGCGAACGCGCAGGGTCTGCTGGCAGACAGCGAACGTGAGGCACGGCGGCTGCCGGAACTGGTCGCTGCGCGCCTGCAGTTCACTGCCGATGGCGCGCTGTGGGCCACGATGAGTCCGCACGGCGGCGTTGCCCACATCACCTTCGCCGGCACCCGGGCCGTGCGCATGGAACGCTTCGATTCGCCGCAAGGACTGACCGCCACCTCGGCTGTGCCAATCATCGTCGATCGCGAAGGCAATCTCTGGGTTGGCACCAATCTCGGCCTCAACCGTTTCCGCGCACGCAGCGTGCACACCCTGGCGGTGGGTCCAAGCGATCCCTACCGCTCGCTGGTACGGGCCAGCGATGGCCGCGTGTATGGCTATGGCGAAGACCTCAAGCCCTACGACCTGCGGCGCACCCTGCTGGATGGCAGCGCCACGCTGCTGCAGGCTGCCGCGCGCCAGGCACCCACGCCGATCTGGCAGTTCGACTGGGTCAACCTCGCGCGCACGGTCGCCGGCCACACCACATTGATCCCGCTGCCGGCGCCGTTCACCGGGCAGCCGCTGCATGCCCTGTTGTTCCCCGATGACGGACAGGCCTGGGTCTGCACCGGCGAACGCGGGGTGCTGCACTACCAGCATGACCAGTGGCAACGTGAAATCCGCCTGCCCGAGCAGGCCTGCTCATCGCTGGCGCTGGATGCCGATGGCCAGCTGCTGCTCGGCTATGCCGATGGCCGCCTGCGCCGCCTGGGTGCGAATGGCACCGAGAGCTTCGACTCCGGGGACGGCCTGTCGGTAGGGCCGATCACCGCGATGCTGCACCACCGGGACCTTCTGCTGATCGCCGGCGAGGCCGGGCTGGCAGCACGCCTGGGCAATGGCCGTTTCGTTCCGGTGCGCACTGACATGGCCGGCGTACTGGAAGGCATCACCGGCATGGTCACCGATGCACATGGATACCTGTGGCTCAACGGCAGCCGTGGCCTGGTTCGCCTTGAAACCGGCCTGCTGCGCCGCGCCGTGCGCAGCGGCCTGCCGGTCATGCCACGCCTGTTCGACGCAGCTGACGGCATGCCGGGCATTGCCCTGCAGAGCGGACCGATCGCCACCGCAACGCTGGCCGACGACGGCCTGCTGTGGTTGGCCACCAACCAGGGCCTGGCCTGGCTGGACACCACCCGCTCGCACGTCAATACGATGGCTCCCAGCGTGCGCATCGGCGAGGTGCTGTATGGCAGCGAGCACGCGCCGCTACGCGATGGTCTGCGCCTCCCGGCCGGCACCAGCCAGCTGCAGATCGATTACGTGGCGCTGTCGTTGGCACGTCCGGAGCGCAACCGATACCGCTACCGCCTGTCGGGCGTGGATGACGGCTGGCAGGACGCTGGCAGCAGCACACGTGCGTATTACACCAACCTCGCGCCCGGCAGCTACCGGTTCGAGGTGGAAGCCGCCAACGAGGATGGCATCTGGAGCACCGCACCGGCCAGCCGCAGCTTCCGCATCGCTCCCACCTTCATGCAGACCCTGTGGTTCAAGCTGCTGTGCACCGCCGCCGTGCTTGCACTGCTGGTGCTGGCCGTACGCATCCGCAGCGGCCAGCTGGCAGCCTTGTTCCGCGCGCGCCTGCAGGAGCGCAACGGCGAACGCGAACGCATCGCGCGCGACCTGCACGACACCCTGCTGCAGGGTAGCCAGGGCCTGATCCTGCGCCTGCACGCGATCAGCCAGTCAGCGCAGACGCCGGAACCGGTGCGCAGCCAGCTTGAGTCAGCGATGCAGCTGGCCGAGCGCAACCTGGCCGAGGGTCGCGAGCGGGTCAATGCGCTGCGCGAGGCGCCGTTCGCGGGCCGCGACCTCGCTTCGGCGCTGGCCGACGTGCACGCCGAATACGCCGGGCATGGCATCAATCCCCTGCGCCTGACCGTGGAAGGCGCGACGCCACCGCTGCAGGCCGACGCGGCCGAGGAGGTGTTCCTGATCGGGCGCGAGGCCATCCGCAATGCGCTGCGTCATGCCAACGCCAGCGCCATCGAAGTGGAACTTTCCTACGGAACGCGCTGCTTCCTGCTGCACGTGCGCGATGATGGCGTCGGCATCGCCGACGAGAATGCCGGGCATGGCCATTGGGGCCTGCAGGGCATGCGTGAGCGCGCCCAGCGCCTCGGCGCGGAACTGCAGCTGTGGACCCGCCCCGGGCTGGGTACTGAAGTCGCGCTGGCGGTTCCCGCCCGTCGCCTGTATCACCGCCGCCGATCGCGTTGGCGCTGGCCCTGGAGTAGAAGCCACCATGACTGAGTCCCCTGCCCCGATCGGCGTGCTGGTGGTCGACGACCACCCGCTGCTGCGTGACGGTCTGGCCGCGCTGCTGGGCGCCCATTCCGACCTGCGCCTGCTCGGCGAGGCCGCCGATGGCGAGGAAGCCATCGAGCGATATCAGCAGCTGCAGCCGGACGTGGTGCTGATGGACCTGCAGATGCCGCGCCTGGATGGTGTGGAAGCCATCGTGCGGATCCGGGCGCTGGACCCACGCGCCCGCATCATCGTGCTGACCACCTATCGCGGTGACGTACGTGCGGTGAGGGCACTGCAGGCCGGCGCCAGCGCGTATCTGCTGAAGGACATGCTGCGCCACGAACTGGTCGACACCATCCGCATGGTGGCCGGTGGCCGCCGTGCGCCGATTCCTCCAGCGGTGGCCGCCAGCATCGCCGCGCATGTGATCGAAGACCGCCTGTCACCGCGCGAGACCGAGGTACTGCGGCACGTGGCCGGAGGGCTGTCGAACAAGCGCATCGGCGAGCGCATGCAGATTTCGGAGCAGACGGTGAAGGCGCACATGAAGAGCCTGATGGACAAGCTCGGTGTGGGTGATCGCACCCATGCGGTCACCCAGGCGCTGCGGCGCGGCATCATCAGCCTGGACGACAGCGGGCACGATTAGGGGGGGGGTTCGGCAGGGCTTGCAGCCCTGCACCCGCGGTAGTGCCGGCCGCTGGCCGGCAACCTCAACAGCAAAAGCGGGCTTTCCGTGGGATGGCGCGGCGGTGTCGG
>NZ_JAOBZT010000104.1:0-10433 GCF_029839005.1 Stenotrophomonas sp. GD03958
GATCACAACGTGATCCAGAAACACCCGTACTGCCGCCGTAATCCCACCACCGTCGAGGCACGCGCCACGCTGCCTGGCAGGGTCTGCTCCAGGCGCAGGCCGACCGGATGGCGAACAGCCGTCGGCTCAGGGGCGGATCCCTGCGCAGCAGGGCCCTGGCCCTCGTCAGTCACTGCGTCCTGGCCCTGTCCTGGATACACCGGCACGACGTCCACCAGCGGCCGCCGCACCAGCGATTCCAGTTGACCGAGGATTCGCTGCGCGCCCGCATCGGAGACCGCGCCCCACAGGTACAGCGAGGACAGCCGGTTCACATCATTGTTGACGATGCCGTTGCGCAATGCGTCCACCAGTTCACTCAGCCGCCGCGGGCAGCGTGCCCCCAGGGTATCGCGCTGCAGGATGTTGCCGCTGGGCGCAGGCGGTGGCACCCGCGACCGCGCACCCACACTGTCGCAGGGTCGGTCGGTATACACGCTTTGGCCCTGCGCATCGGTGCAGCGGTTCAGGCGCGTGGACTGTGCGTGGGCGACGCTCGACAGCACGCACAGCGGCAGCAGCAACAGCAGGAAGGAAAGCCGGATCATGCCCGCAGGGTAACGCCGATCATGCTCGCGCGGCGTGCTTTCAGCCCTGCAGCAGCCTCAGCACCGAGGTGGTCGGCTTGGCCAGGTTCAGCGTGTAGAAGTGCAGGCCGGGCGCGCCGCCTTCGATCAGGCGCTGGCACAGCCGGGCCACCACTTCCGTGCCGAAGGCACGCACCGACTCCGCATCATCGCCATAGGCCTGCATCTTGCGACTGATCCAGCGCGGAATCTCCGCACCACACTGTTCGGAGAAGCGGCGCAGCTGGCTGAAGTTGGCGATCGGCATGATGCCCGGCGTGATCGGCACCTGCACGCCCAGCCGCCGCACTTCATCGACGAAATGGAAGTACGCGTCCGGATTGAAGAAATACTGGGTGATGGCGGCATCGGCACCGGCATCGATCTTGGCCTTGAAGTGCTTCAGGTCAGCCAGTGAATCGGAGGCCTGCGGATGCGTCTCCGGATACGCGCCCACTTCGATGTGGAACGCATCGCCGTGTTCGGCGCGGATGAAGGCGATCAGTTCGGCGGCATAGCGCATGTCGCCGGGAAAGCCCATGCCCGAGGGCAGGTCGCCACGCAGCGCGACCAGGCGGCGGCAGCCGATGGCGCGGTACAGCTTGAGCAGCTCGCGGATCTCCTGGCGGGTGCCGCCCACGCATGACAGGTGCGGCGCGGCATCGAAGCCATGGTGCTGGTTGAGATGGCGCACGGTCTCGGAGGTGTAGCTCAGGGTCGAGCCACCGGCGCCGAAGGTGCAGGACACGTACTCGGGGCCGTAGTTCTTCAGCTTGGTCGCAGCACGGTCCAGCTGGCTGCGCTGTTCGTCGGTCTTGGGAGGATAGAACTCGAAGCTGATGGCGGTCATGGCGCGGATGGCGGTGGTCGGTGCGAAGCAGTATATCTCTTCATCAAGATGGATTCTTGAAGATTGCGTGAGAGCCCGCCGTCCCCGGCCCGCGACCGTTCGCCCCGCCGTGCGGCCGCTGCTCCGAAATCGCAACCGGGGTGCCTCCGCCAGGCCCACGCTGCTCCCATCCCGGCGCCACCCACCCAATGAAGGAGCAGACGATGAAGATCTTCCTGGCACTCTGGTACGCAATGAAGGCCCTGGCCCGGCTGGCGATGATCGGCATGGCGATGGCCGTGCTCGGTTCCGGCTCGGCGCATGCGGCGGCCGCCACCGGCACCGGCAAGGTGCAGATCGAGGTGGTCGGCAAGGGCCGTCCGCTGCTGATGATCCCCGGCCTGAACAGCAGCGCCGAGGTCTGGCGCGAGACCTGCCTGGCGCTGAAGGACGTGCAGTGCCACCTGGTGCAGCTGCCGGGCTTTGCCGACGCCGCGCCTGCCGACCCGCGCCCGGCCGAATTCCTGACGGCGATGCGCGGGCAGCTGCTGGCCTACCTGCACGACCAACAGCTGGGCCCGGTGGTGGTGATCGGCCACAGTCTTGGCGGCCTGCTGGGGCTGCAGGTGGCGCAGGCCGAGCCGAAGGCGGTCAGCGCACTGGTGGTGGTCGATGCATTGCCGTTCCTGCCGGCCGCGCGTGACCCGAACGCCACCGCAGGCAGCGTGCGGCCGATGGCCGACCAGCTGCGCAAGGGCATGCTGGCCGCTGATGCCGCGCAATGGCAGGCGCAGTTGAAGGCGGGCCTGCCAGGCATGACCCGCGATCCGCAGCGCCAGGCCGAACTGGGCCGCTGGGGCGAAAGCAGTGACCGCCAAACCACCGCCGATGCCATGCATGCGGTGATGACCACTGACCTGCGCGACAGCATCGCCTCGATCACCGCACCGACACTGGTGCTGGGCAGCTGGGCCGGCTACCAGCCGATGGGCGGCACCGAGGACAGCACGCGCGCGGTGTTCCAGGCGCAGTACGCGAAACTGCAGGGCGTGCAGATCGCGATGAGCGCGCAGGGTTTCCACTTCCTGATGTGGGATGATCCGCGCTGGCTGCAGGAGCAGGTGCAGCGTTTCCTCGCCGCGCACCCCTGACCCTTGTCCTCGCCGAGAGCCCGCATGGACGCCACCACCTCATCCCGCCGTTTCTGGACGCTCAATGCATTGGCATGGGCGGGTTATGCGATGTACGGGCTGTGGGCGGGGATGCGGATCGGCGGCGGCGTGGTGTTCAGCGGCATCGTGTTGATCACCGTCAGCGTGGCCGCCTGCCTGTGGCTGTGCAGCGGCATGCTGCGCACGGTGGCGCTGCGCCAGCGCTGGTGGGAGGGGAGCCTGGGCAGCCTGGTGTTGAAATTGGCCGCCGGTGTGGTGGCCGGTGCCAGCGTCGCACAGGCGATGACGGCGGCGTTGCTGCTGCCGGCGCTGGCACTGGGCTGGGTGCAGCTGCCCGGTGGCCACGCGGATTACCGATGGTCTTCGCTGCTGGTGTACTGGATGAACACCGCGCTGTTCCTGCTGATGTGGACCGGCCTATGGGCCGGCCTGCACGGTCTGCGCCGGGCGCGCCACAGTGAACTGGCCCGGCTGCGAGCCGAAGCCGAGCGCAGCGCGCTGGAGCGCGATGCACTGCGTGCACGGCTCAACCCGCATTTCATGTTCAATGCGCTGAACAACCTGCGTGCGCTGATCCTGGAAGACCCGGAGCGTGCGCGCGACATGGTCACCCGCCTGTCGCGCACGCTGCGCCAGGCGCTGGCACACAACCGCAGCGAGCAGGTCACCCTGGCCGAGGAACTGGTGGTAGTGGACGACTACCTGGCCATCGAGGCAGTCCACTTCGAACAGCGCCTGCAGGTAAGCCAGCACATTGATGCCGATGCCATGCAGGCACAGCTGCCGGCGATGGCGCTGCAGCTGCTGGTGGAGAATGCGATCAAGCATGGCATCGCCAGCCGCCCGGGCGGCGGTGAGGTGCAGATCCGTGCCACGCTGGACAATGACGTGCTGCGCCTGCAGGTGGACAATCCGCTGGGCGGCGCCAACGAGCCCACCCATGGTCATGGCGTCGGCCTTGCCTACCTGCGTGCGCAGCTTGGCACGCAGGGGAGTTTCATGTTGCAGCCGGTCGGCGACCGCATGCAGGCCCTGCTGGAGATTCCGCAATGAGTGGCGTGCTGCGTGTGTTGATCGTTGATGATGCACGGCTGGCGCGGCAGGAGCTGCGCACGCTGTTGTCGGCGCTGCCATGGGTGCAGTGCGTGGGCGAGGCCGACGATGTGCCCGCTGCACGCGAGGCGATCGCCACACTGGCGCCGGACCTGGTGCTGCTGGACGTGCAGATGCCTTCCGGCAGCGGCTTCGATGTGCTGGATGGGCTGGAGACGGTGCCGGCGGTGGTCTTCGTTACTGCCTACGACACCTACGCGGTGCGCGCGTTCCAGGCCAATGCGCTGGACTATCTGGTGAAGCCGGTCGAGGCACCGCGCTTGCTGGAAGCGTTGCGGCGGGCGCGCCAGCGCGAGGTGGTGGCGGGCGAAACGCCGGAGCCGCGCAGCACGCTGGGCGCGCAGGACCAGGTGTTCGTGCGCGAGGGCGAACGCTGCTGGTTCGTCGCGGTCTCGGAGATCCGCCGGCTGGTGGTGGATGGCAACTATACGCGGCTATGGTTCCGCGACCAGAACGCCCTGCTGACCCGCAGCCTGAGCGCGCTGGAAGCACGCCTGCCGCAGGATCTGTTCTTTCGCGCCAACCGCAACACCCTGGTCAACCTGCGCCGTATTCGTGGCGTGACGCCCAGCATTGCAGATGGCTACGACCTGACGCTGGACGACGGCAGCGAGGTGGAGGTATCGCGGCGGCAGGCGCGTGAACTGCGTGAGCGGATGGCGTTGTAGGGGCTGCCAGCGGTTACCCTGTGCAGCGGAACTCCCGATCACACCTGCGCCATGTCCATCGTCCTCACCGATTTCGCCCGTCCCCGCCTGTTCCCGCGCGTGCCGCGCGGCAACACCATCCAGGACTGCACTGCCGAGCAGTTCGAGGCACATCTCAATGCGCAGGCGCCGCTGAAGGTGCTCGACGGCTACGCCCCGTTCTGCAAGCTGTTCGTCTACGAGAACTGGACCAGCACGCGCTGCCTGACGGTGCCGGTCACCGAGGCCAACCGCCACCTGCTGCGCAGTGGTTACGAAGCGCGCAACCGCGAGGAATTGCCGGTGCTGGTGCGTTGGTTCGAGGGCGTGGAATCGCCGCGTGCGAACTACCTGGTGGTGATCCTGTACAGCGCCGAGCAGCTGGCCAGGGAAGGTTCGCCGATCGAGGCCGACTGGGGCATCGTCGGCTGCATCTACACCGCCGAACCGGAAGAGGTGCCAATGGCGCCGATCACGATGATGCGCAATGCGCTGGGCGTGGAGGAGGGCGGCTCCGGCGTGCCGCTGGACCGTGAGGCGTACCGGCGTTCTGTCGAGTTCTGGGAGAACAACGCGAACTGGCGGCCGTGAGCAATATTTGCCATCCACGCATCGCGTGAATGTGCGGACCGCAGTAGAGCCACGCCATGCGTGGCTGCTTGGCCTTCAGGCAGCTTTCCATTCCCACCACGGGTAATGGTACTCGCGGTCGATGGCCTGCCAATGCTGGCCGCATTGCGTGCAGGCAACGGTGTGGCAATCGCCCCAACCCTCCTCGGCCTCCTGCAACGAGAGCAGCTGCATCTGCCCCTGTTCGATCAGGCGACGCGGATCGAAGAACGGGTAGCCGGGGTTGAGCGCACACAGGCATCCCTTACGCGCCTGCCAGTAGCGTAGCCGTTGCAGGCCCGCCTTGAGGTGTGCCTGGTTGCTGACCAGCATGCCGCCCAGGGCGATGCCTTCGCAGCTGCGTTCGATCAGGTCGACATGTGTGGCCAACGTGTCCAACGATGAGGCACTGAACAGCCGTGCGACGCTACGTGCGGCATCGGTGATGCGCGTTGCGTCGCGCGACAGCATGTCCTGCAACAGCACATCGGCCTGTGCATCGTCGAGACGGGGTATCCGCGCTGCAGACCAGGGCCAGCGCATCAGCGAGACTTGCCGATGGCAGCGTAGTGGCCGGCGGTGAGGCGCAGCAGGTCAGCCGGAGCCAGTTCCACTTCCAGGCCGCGGCGACCGGCGCTGACATGCAGCGCGGGCAATGCCTGAGCGCTGGCATCCAGGAAGGTGCGCAGGCGCTTCTTCTGCCCGAGCGGGCTGATGCCACCGACCAGGTAACCGGTCGCGCGCTGCGCGGCGTCAGCAGCAGCCATCTCGCACTTCTTGCAGCCGGCCGCTTCGGCCAGTGCCTTCAGGTCCAGCTGGCCGGCCACCGGTACGATCGCCACCAGCAGTTCGTGTGTCTCGGTGCTGGCCAGCAGGGTCTTGAACACCTGGGCTGGATCGACGCCGAGCTTGTCCACGGCTTCGCCGCCATAGGATTCGGCGTGGGCGTCGTGCACGTAGCTGCGCACGGTGTGGGCGATCTTCTCGCGCTTGAGCAGGTTGATGGCCGGGGTCATGGCTGCATCGTAGCGCGCGCTGGGCGCGTTGCCTTGACCGAAGCTACTGCCGGAGCATCCACGCATGGCGTGGATCTACCAGTGGGGACTGGATGCGGGGTGTACGACCACACGCCAACGCAGAACGGGCGCCCGAAGGCGCCCGTCCGTGTCGCATGCACCGGTAGTGCCGGCCGCTGTCCGGCACCCTGAAGGCATCAGTAGCGATAGTGGTCCGGCTTGAACGGGCCTTCCACCGGCACGCCGATGTAGTCGGCCTGTTCCTGGCTCAGGGTGGTCAGCTTCACGCCGATCTTTTCCAGGTGCAGGCGGGCCACTTCTTCGTCCAGCTTCTTCGGCAGCAGGTAGACCTTCTTCTCGTAGCTGTCCTTGTTCGCCCACAGGTCGATCTGTGCCAGGGTCTGGTTGGCGAAGCTGTTGGACATCACGAAGCTCGGGTGGCCGGTGGCGCAGCCCAGGTTCACCAGGCGGCCTTCGGCCAGCAGGAAGATCGCGTTGCCGTTCGGGAAGATGTACTTGTCCACCTGCGGCTTGATGTTGACATGCTTGATGCCCGGGTAGGACACCAGTGCGTCGACCTGGATCTCGTTGTCGAAGTGGCCGATGTTGCAGACGATGGCCTGGTCCTTCATCGCGCTCAGGTGCTCGATGCGGATGATGTCGCGGTTGCCGGTGGTGGTGACGTACAGGTCGGCACGGCCCAGGGTCGATTCGATGGTGTTGACTTCATAGCCTTCCATCGCCGCCTGCAGGGCGCAGATCGGGTCGATCTCGGTGACGATCACGCGCGCACCGTAGGCACGCAGCGAGGCCGCGCAGCCCTTGCCGACGTCGCCGTAGCCGCAGACCACGGCCACCTTGCCGGCCAGCATCACGTCCATCGCGCGCTTCAGGCCGTCGGCCAGCGACTCGCGGCAGCCGTACAGGTTGTCGAACTTGCTCTTGGTGACCGAGTCGTTGACGTTGATCGCCGGGATCAGCAGGGTGCCGGCCTGGGCCAGCTGGTACAGGCGGTGCACGCCGGTGGTGGTCTCCTCGGAGACACCCTTCCAGTCCTTGACCACGCGGCCCCAGTAACCGGGGCGCTCCTTGGCCACGCGCTTGAGCAGGTTCTTGATGACCTGTTCTTCGTGCGAGGCGGAGGCGGTGTTGACCCAGTCGCTGCCGTTTTCCAGCTCGTAGCCCTTGTGGATCAGCAGGGTCACGTCACCGCCGTCGTCCACGACCAGCTCCGGGCCGGTCAGGGTGCCATCGGCCAGGGTGAAGGTCAGCGCGTCCAGGGTGCAGTCCCAGTACTCTTCCAGGGTCTCGCCCTTCCAGGCAAACACCGGGGTGCCGGTGGCGGCAATGGCGGCGGCCGCGTGGTCCTGGGTCGAGAAGATGTTGCACGAGGCCCAGCGCACGTCGGCGCCGATGTCCTTCAGGGTCTCGATCAGCACCGCGGTCTGGATGGTCATGTGCAGCGACCCGGTCACGCGCACGCCCTTCAGCGGCAGCTCGGCCTGGTACTTGCGGCGGATCGACATCAGGCCCGGCATTTCGTGCTCGGCGATGTCCAGTTCCTTGCGGCCCCAGTCGGCCAGCGTGATATCGCGGATCTTGTAATCACCTTCGGTGGAGAAGGTCTTGGCAACAGCGTTCATTCGTGTGCTCCGGTTGTGGACGAGCGGGTGCTCGCATCTAGCCGGGCGCCGTTGTTACAAAGCCACCTTACCGAGCCTGGCCGGGCCTCGTGGGATCCGGTCGCAGCGCCCCTCGGCAGGGGAGGACCCCCATTATATCGCGGCCCCGGCATGACATCGGCATGACCCAACCATCGGCAGATGGGGCCGCGTGCACGGCCTGTTAAGGTCGGTGTTTTCACGCATCACACAGGTGGAACGATGAGCATGCACGCGCGCCGTACGCGGCGGTGGACCGGCCTGGTCCTGTCGATGGGGCTGCTGGCGGTGGCCCCGCTGGCCTGGGCGGCCGCCTCGCAGCCAGCTCCGGCGCAGGCGCAGGGCGTCAATGGCTACGAACTGCCATCGGCCGCACTGCAGGCAGTGGTCGACGCCCCGCGCGCGCCGTCGCTGTTCCTGTCGCCGCGCCGCGACGTGGCCGCGATGATGCAGATGCCGTCGCTGCCTTCGATCCAGGTGGTGGCGCAGCCGGAACTGAAGCTGGCTGGCCTGCGCATCAACCCGCGCACGTTCTCCGACAGCCGCTTCAGCTTCGGCGAGAAGCTGTGGCTGATGAACGTGGCCGACGGCAAGGAGCGGCAGATCAGCGGCCTGCCGGCCAAGCTGTCGATCGCCAGTGTGATGTGGTCGCCGGACCAGAAGTGGCTTGCCTTCAACCAGGTCGACGCTGCCAGTGGCGCCAATGAACTGTGGCTGGTGGACGTGGCCGGCGGCAGTGCCCGTCGCCTGGTTGCCGGCCTGAACACGGTGATCGGCAGCGGCTACCAGTGGCTGCCGGACAGCCGCGGCCTGGTGGTGTTCACCCGCCCGGCCAACCTCGGTGCGGCCCCGCCCGCCGATGGCATTCCGACCGGCCCGGCCGTGCAGCAGACCAGCCAGGGCGGCGGCGTGGTGTCGATCCGTACCTACCAGGACCTGCTGAAGAACGAGGCCGACGCACGCCAGTTCGACTACTACGCCACTACCCAGCCAATGGAAGTCGGCCTGGATGGCAGCACCCGCGCGATCGGCGCGGCCGGCATCTTCATGGGCTTCTCGGTGTCGCCGGATGGCCGCTTCGTGCTGCGCCAGCCGGTGCAGCGCCCGTACTCCTACGTGGTGCCGGTGAGCAGTTTCCCGCGCCGCATTGAAGTGATCGACCGTGCCAGCGGCAAGCTGGTGCACACCGTCGCCGTTCGCCCGCTGGTGGAAGGGCTGCCGACCGGCAACGATGCCGAAGTGACCGGCGTGCGCGACATCAGCTGGCGCGGTGATGCCGACGCCACCCTGGTCTGGGCCGAAGCGCAGGACGGCGGCGACCCGAACAGGGACGCCAAGGTGCGCGATGCGGTGCTGATGCAGGCCGCGCCGTTCGACAAACCGCCGGTCACCCTGGCCCAGCTTGGCAGCCGCCTGGCCGGCATCAGCTGGGGCCGCGGTGACCTGGCCCTGCTGACCGAATCGTGGTGGAAGACCCGCAGGACCAAGACCTGGCTGATCGCCCCGGACAACGCCGGTGCCGAGCCGCGCCTGCTGTGGGATCGTGACGCGCAGGACCGCTATGCCGATCCGGGCCGGCCGCTGCTGACCAGTGACGAGCGGGGTCGTTCGCTGCTGCAGACCAGCCCCGATGGCAGCAGCCTGTACCTGGCCGGTGCCGGTGCTTCGCCGGAAGGCGACCGTCCGTTCGTGGACCGCTTCGACATCGCCACGGGCAAGGCAACGCGCCTGTTCCACTCGCAGGCGCCGAGCTATTCGCTGCCGGTGGCGTTGCTGGACGACCAGGCCAGCTCGCTGCTGCTGAGCCGCGAGAGCCCGGATGAGCCGGCCAACTTCTACGTGCAGTCGCTGGCCGATGCCGGTGCTGCACCGCGCGCGCTGACCCATTTCGCGCACCCGCTGCCGCAGTTGAAGGGCGTGCAGAAGGAGCAGATCCGCTACAAGCGCAAGGATGGGGTCGACCTGACCGCGACCCTGCTGCTGCCGCCGGGCTACGACCCCAAGCGCGACGGCCCGCGCCCGCTGCTGATGTGGGCCTACCCGGGTGAGTTCAAGAGCGCGGCGGCGGCCAGCCAGGTGACCGATTCGCCGTACCGCTTCAATGCGGTCAGCTACTGGGGCCCGCAGGCGTTCCTGGCCAAGGGCTATGTGGTGCTGGCCAGCCCGTCGATGCCGATCATCGGTGAGGGCGACAAGGAGCCGAACGACACCTACATCGAACAGCTGGTGGCCAACGCGCAGGCAGCGGTGGATGAGGTGGTGCGTCGTGGCGTGACCGATCGCGATCACATCGCCATCGGCGGCCATTCCTACGGTGCGTTCATGACCGCCAACCTGCTGGCACACACCCGCCTGTTCAAGGCCGGCATCGCGCGCAGCGGTGCCTACAACCGCACGCTTACTCCGTTCGGTTTCCAGGCCGAGGAGCGCAACTACTGGCAGGCGCAGGACGTCTACCAGAAGATGGCGCCGTTCAATTACGCCGACAGGATCAAGGATCCGATCCTGTTCATCCACGGCGTGGACGACAACAACTCCGGCACCTTCCCGATCCAGAGCGAGCGCATGTTCGCCGCGGTGAAGGGCCTGGGCGGCACCGCGCGGCTGGTGATGCTGCCCAACGAATCGCATGCCTACCGCGCACGCGAATCGATCATGACCATGCTGGCCGAGAGCGAGCGCTGGCTGGAGCAGACCATTGGCCCGGCCGAGCAGGGCAAGGCGAAGAAGAAGCGCTGACCG
>NZ_JAOBZT010000105.1:0-9772 GCF_029839005.1 Stenotrophomonas sp. GD03958
CAGGCCACCGTGACGGAAGTACTCGACTTCCTTCGGGGTCAGCAGCATCACCGACACCTCGAAGGTCTTCCTGGTGCCATCGGCCTTGGTGGCGGTGACCGTGGCGCGCTTGCTGGCACCGTCCTGCAGGCCGGTGATGTCGATCACTTCCGAGCCGTCCAGGCCCAGGCTCTGCGCATTCTCGCCGTTGCGGAACTGCAGCGGCAGCACGCCCATGCCGACCAGGTTGGAACGGTGGATACGCTCGAAGCTCTCGGCGATGACCGCCTTCACTCCCAACAGCAGGGTGCCCTTGGCCGCCCAGTCGCGCGACGAGCCGGTGCCGTATTCCTTGCCGGCCAGCACCACCAGCGGCACCTTGTCGGCCTTGTATTTCATGGCCGCATCGTAGATCGCCAGCTTTTCCGGCTGGCCGCCGTCGGCCGGGTAGTACAGGGTGTTGCCGCCTTCCTCGCCACCGAACATCAGGTTCTTGATGCGGATGTTGGCGAAGGTGCCGCGGACCATCACGTCGTCGTTGCCGCGGCGGCTGCCGTAGCTGTTGAAGTCGGCCGGCTGCACGCCGCGTGCCTGCAGGAAGCGGCCTGCCGGCGAGTCCTTCTTGATGTTGCCGGCCGGGGAGATGTGGTCGGTGGTGATCGAATCGCCGAACAGGCCCATCACGCGCGCGCCGTGCACGTCGTCGATGCTGCCGGTCTGCATGGTCATGCCATCGAAATATGGCGGGTTCTTGATGTAGGTGGAGGCGTCGCTCCACGCGTACAGGTTGCCGTCCGGCGAGGCGATGGTGTTCCAGCGGGTGTCACCCTTGAACACATCGGCGTAGTTCTGCTTGAACATCTCCGGGCCGATGGTGGCGGCGATGACGTCGCCGATTTCCTTGTTGCTCGGCCAGATGTCGCGCAGGAACACCGGCTGGCCATCGCTGCCGGTACCCAGCGGCTGGGTGGTCAGGTCGATGTCGGTGGTGCCGGCGATGGCGTAGGCCACCACCAGCGGCGGACTGGCCAGGTAGTTCATCTTCACTTCGGGGTGCACGCGGCCCTCGAAGTTGCGGTTGCCCGACAGCACCGAGGTGACCACAAGATCGCCGGCGGCGATGCCGGCGCTGACCTCGGTCGGCAGCGGGCCGGAGTTGCCGATGCAGGTGGTGCAGCCGTAGCCGACCACGTAGAAGCCGATCTTCTCCAGTTCCTTCAGTACGCCCGCCTTTTCCAGGTAGTCGGTGACCACGCGCGAGCCTGGGCCGAGCGAGGTCTTCACCCACGGCTGGCGGTTCAGGCCCTTGGCGGCCGCGTTGCGGGCCAGCAGGCCGGCACCGATCATCACCGCCGGGTTGGAGGTATTGGTGCAGGAGGTGATGGCCGCGATGACCACCGCGCCATCTTTCAGCCGCACCTTGCTGCCTTCGATCTCGATGTCGGCGAAGCCCTTGGCCAGCTGCTCGTTGCCGACCGCCGCGCCACCGCCTTCGTTGACGAAGGTGGCAACGTCCTCGCTGCGCTTGTCACGGTTGGCAGTCAGGCCGACCAGCGCTTCGCGGTAGTTCTTCTGCACGTCTTCGAGCAGGACGCGGTCCTGCGGACGCTTCGGGCCGGCCAGCGACGGCTTCACCGTGCCCATGTCCAGTTCCAGCGTGGTGCTGTACTTGGCATGCGGGCTGCCCGGTTCGTGCCACAGTCCTTGCGCTTTGGCATAGGCCTCGACAAGGTTGATCTGCTCTTCGCTGCGGCCGGACAGGCGCAGGTAGTTCAGCGATTCGGCGTCGATCGGGAAGATGCCGCAGGTGGCGCCGTATTCCGGGGCCATGTTGCCGATGGTGGCGCGGTCGGCCAGCGGCAGGTGCTGCAGGCCATCACCGTAGAACTCGACGAACTTGCCGACCACGCCCAGCTTGCGCAGCATCTGGGTAACGGTCAGCACCAGGTCGGTGGCGGTGGCGCCCTCGGGCAGCTTGCCGGTCAGCTTGAAGCCGACCACCTGCGGGATCAGCATCGACGACGGCTGGCCGAGCATGGCCGCCTCCGCTTCGATGCCGCCCACGCCCCAGCCCAGCACGCCGATGCCGTTGATCATGGTGGTGTGGCTGTCGGTACCGAACACGGTATCCGGGTAGGCCACGGCTTTGCCATCCTTCTCCGCGGTCATCACCACGCGAGCCAGGTTTTCCAGGTTCACCTGGTGCACGATGCCGGTGTTGGGCGGCACTACCTTGAAGTTGTCGAAGGCCTTCTGGCCCCAGCGCAGGAAGCCGTAGCGTTCCTGGTTGCGCTGGAACTCGATCTTGCCGTTGAGGTCCAGCGCGTCGGGCTTGCCGAACACATCGACCTGCACCGAGTGGTCGATGACCAGTTCGGAGGGAATCTGCGGATTGATCTGCTCCGGCTTGCCGCCGAGCTTGACGACGGCGTCGCGCATCGCGGCCAGGTCGACCACGCAGGGCACGCCGGTGAAGTCCTGCAGGACCACGCGTGCGGGCATGAACGCGATTTCGGTGTCCGGCTCGGCCGCCGGGTTCCAGCGGGCCACGGCTTCGATGTGGTCCTTGCCGACGGTGATGCCGCCATCCTCGTGCCGGAGCAGGTTCTCCAGCAGGATCTTCATCGAGTAGGGCAGGTGGGAGATATCGAAGCGCTGGCCCAGCGTGGGCAGGCTGAAGTAGTCGTACGTCTTGCCGCCGACGTTCAGCTGGCTGCGGGTGGAGAACGAATCGCTCATGCGGGGTAACTCCTTCTTGCGGATGGCTTGCAGTGGCCCGCGCATGGGCGGGCCTGCTTGCGGTCGCCGCGGGCCTGGCGGCCCCGGTGGTCCCAGTATGAATCCGAGACTGAATGGATTCATCCGGGCCGGGTTCCGGCCCGCAGCATCGGTTCCAGACTACAGGGGAAGGTGTATGGCGTATGTCACGTTTGTGGCCGATCCTCTGCGAGGCAAGGGCTGGCGGGCTGCCTGTCCTGTTCAGGGTGGAAGTATGCCCGGGGAAGTATGTATAATTTGTGCATACTCTGGAGGGCCTACCGATGGAAGCCACTGTTGCAGAACGCGGACAGATCACCCTGCCCAAGGCGGTGCGTGATGCCCTCGGCCTGACTAAGGGCACGCTGCTGAAGGTCGAGCTGGACGGCAGCCGCATCATCCTGCGCAAGAGTGTTGACGATGCCATTTCACGGGCGCGCGGCAAGTTCGCGCTGGACGGCTTCGAATCGTCCGACGCAGCGGTACGCGCGGTGCGTGACGAGGAATAAGCCGTGATGATCGCCGTCGATTCACCGGTGCTGGTCGAGCTGCTCAGCAATGGTCCGCAGGCCGATGCCGTGGAGGCCATCCTCCGGCACAGCCTGGTGGGTGGCCGTGTGGTGGTCTGCGGCGCGACCCTGGCCGAGGTCTGCGCATCGCTGCGCGGCGGCGCCGAGGTGCTCGAAGCGCTGGAAGAAATGGGCGTGCACTTCAACCCGATGGAAGCCAAGTCGGCGCTGCGCGCCGGCGAGATGCACCGCCGTCATCGCCAGCGTGGCGGCAGCCGCCGCAGCTTGGACGAATTCATGGTCGGCGCCCACGCACTGCTGCAGTGTGACGGCCTGATCACCTGGAACGACACGTTTTACCGCGACTACTTCAAGGGCCTGAAGCTGATCGTGCCGCACGCCTGAGCCCACTTTGTTATTTCAACCTACGCATTACCCGGGAGTTGTCATGTTGGAAGCCTACCGCCACCACGTCGCCGAGCGCGCTGCGCTTGGCATCCCGCCGCTGCCGCTGAGCGCGCAGCAGACGGCCGATGTCATCGAACTGCTGAAGAACCCGCCGCAGGGCGAGGCCGAGTTCCTGCTCGACCTGCTGACCCATCGCGTGCCGGCCGGTGTCGATGACGCAGCCAAGGTCAAGGCGTCGTACCTGGCGGCGATCGCCCTGGGCAGCGAGCAGAACCCGCTGATCAGCCGTGAGCGCGCCACCGAACTGCTGGGCACCATGCTCGGCGGTTACAACGTCGCCCCGCTGGTGCAGCTGCTGGACGACGCCAGCGTCGGCACCATCGCCGCCAACGGCCTGAAGAAGACCCTGCTGGTGTTCGATGCGTTCCATGACGTGCAGGAAAAGGCCAAGGCCGGCAACGCCAACGCCCAGGCCGTGCTGCAGAGCTGGGCCGAGGCCGAGTGGTTCACCAGCAATCCGGAAGTGCCGCAGAGCCTGACCGTCACCGTGTTCAAGGTGCCGGGCGAGACCAACACCGACGACCTGTCGCCGGCGCCGGACGCGACCACCCGCCCGGATATCCCGATGCACGCCCTGGCGATGCTGAAGAACAAGCGCGACGACGCGCCGTTCACCCCGGAAGAAGACGGCAAGCGCGGCCCGATCCAGCAGATCCTCGACCTGAAGGACAAGGGCCACCTGGTCGCCTACGTCGGCGACGTGGTCGGTACCGGCTCCTCGCGCAAGTCGGCCACCAACAGCGTGCTGTGGTGGACCGGCGATGACATTCCGTACATCCCGAACAAGCGCGCCGGTGGCGTGTGCCTGGGCGGCAAGATCGCCCCGATCTTCTACAACACGATGGAAGATGCCGGTGCGCTGCCGATCGAGCTGGACGTGTCGAAGATGGAGCACGGCGACGTCATCGAGCTGCGCCCGTACGAAGGCAAGGCGCTGAAGAACGGCGAGGTGATCGCCGAATTCCAGGTCAAGTCCGACGTGCTGTTCGACGAAGTGCGTGCCGGTGGCCGCATCCCGCTGATCATCGGCCGTGGCCTGACCGGCAAGGCGCGCGAAGCGCTGGGCCTGGCCCCGACCGACCTGTTCCGCCTGCCGGTGCAGCCGGCCGATACCGGCAAGGGCTTCTCGCTGGCGCAGAAGATGGTCGGCCGCGCCTGTGGCCTGCCGGAAGGCCAGGGCATGCGCCCGGGCACGTACTGCGAACCGAAGATGACCTCGGTCGGCTCGCAGGACACCACCGGCCCGATGACCCGTGACGAGCTGAAGGACCTGGCCTGCCTGGGCTTCTCGGCCGACCTGGTGATGCAGTCGTTCTGCCACACCGCCGCCTACCCGAAGCCGGTGGACGTGAAGACCCACCACACCCTGCCGGAGTTCATCTCCACCCGTGGCGGCGTCTCGCTGCGCCCGGGCGACGGCGTGATCCACAGCTGGCTCAACCGCATGCTGCTGCCGGACACCGTCGGTACCGGTGGTGACTCGCACACCCGTTTCCCGGTGGGCATTTCGTTCCCGGCCGGCTCGGGCCTGGTCGCCTTCGCTGCGGCCACCGGCGTGATGCCGCTGGACATGCCGGAGTCGGTGCTGGTGCGCTTCAAGGGCAAGATGCAGCCGGGCGTGACCCTGCGTGACCTGGTCAACGCGATCCCGCTGTACGCGATCAAGTCGGGCCTGCTGACCGTGGCCAAGGCCGGCAAGAAGAACATCTTCTCCGGCCGCATCCTGGAAATCGAAGGCCTGCCGGAGCTGAAGGTCGAACAGGCGTTCGAACTGTCCGACGCCTCGGCCGAGCGTTCGGCCGCCGGTTGCTCGGTGCGCCTGAACAAGGAACCGATCATCGAGTACCTGACCAGCAACATCACCCTGCTGAAGTGGATGATTGCCGAGGGTTACCAGGATCCGCGTTCGCTGCAGCGTCGCATCGAGAAGATGGAAGCCTGGCTGGCCAACCCGCAGCTGCTGGAGCCGGATGCGGACGCCGAGTACGCCGCCGTCATCGAGATCGACCTGGCCGACATCCACGAGCCGATCGTGGCCTGCCCGAACGACCCGGACGACGTGAAGACGCTGTCCGAAGTGGCCGGTGCCAAGATCGACGAAGTGTTCATCGGTTCGTGCATGACCAACATCGGTCACTTCCGCGCCGCGGCCAAGCTGCTGGAAGGCAAGCGTGACCTGCCGACCCGCCTGTGGGTGGCCCCGCCGACCAAGATGGACGCCTCGGAGCTGACCAAGGAAGGCGTGTACGGCACCTTCGGCGCTACCGGCGCACGCATGGAAATGCCGGGCTGCTCGCTGTGCATGGGCAACCAGGCGCAGATCCGCGAGGGTTCCACCGCGATGTCGACCTCGACCCGCAACTTCCCGAACCGCCTGGGCCGCAACACCAACGTGTACCTGGGCTCGGCCGAACTGGCCGCGATCTGCTCGCGTCTGGGCCGCATCCCGACCAAGGAGGAGTACATGGCGGACATCGGCGTGATCAACGCCAATGGTGCGGAGATATACCGCTACATGAACTTCGACCAGATCGAGGAATATCAGGACGTGGCCAAGACGGTCGCTGCCTGATGCGGTAACTGAAAACCCCCGGCTTGCGCCGGGGGTTTTTTGTGAGCGGACAACGCATGGGGTGAAACGAAGAACCCCCGGTGAAAGCCGGGGGTTCTTTCGTTGCCTGATGGCCTGTAGCGCCGTCCATGCTTGGCTGCTGTTCGCGCGATGCGCGATGAGTCGAAACGCGGCTCGACTCTACAAAGGCATCCACGCATGGCGTGGATCTACTGCCCGCGGAGTCCTTGGGCCGGGGCGCGCTATCAGCCGCGAGCGAGCGCCAGCAGCCGTTCGGCAATCCGTTCCAGCGGCACCTGTTCCTCGGCGGCGCCGAGCTTGAACGCTGCGCCCGGCATGCCCCAGACCACGCTGGTGGCCTCGTCCTGCACCAGTGTCGGCGCGCCGGCCTGGCGCATTTCCAGCAGGCCGCGTGCACCGTCGTCACCCATGCCGGTGAGGATGGCACCGATGGCATTGCCGCCGGCGCTCTGCGCGACCGAGCGGAACAGCACGTCCACGGCCGGCTTGTGCCGGTTCACCGCCGGGCCATCGTCGATGCGGCAGCGCCAGCGTGCACCGTCACGGATGATCCGCAGGTGCTTGCCGCCCGGCGGCAGGTAGGCATGGCCGGGCAGCACCGCTTCGCCGTCGCTGGCCTCGCGCACGGCCATCGCCGAATGGCGGTCCAGTCTCTCGGCGAAGGCGCTGCTGAAGCTGGCCGGCAGGTGCTGGGTCATCACTACAGCTGGCGCGTCGGCAGGCATGCCTTCCAGCACCACGCGCAGCGCTTCGGTGCCACCGGCTGACGAGCCGATCGCGATCAGGCGGTCGGTGGTACGGAACTGCGGCGAGGCAGCACGCGTCGCCGGCGCTGCGTCCAGCGTGAGCTTCGGGGCGGCCGCGCGCACCAGTGGTCGCACCCGCGAGCGCGCCGCCATCTTCACCTTGGCGATGATTTCGTCGGCGTAGCCCTGCAGGCCGCGTGCGACGTCCAGCTTGGGCTTGGAGACGAAGTCCACCGCGCCCAGTGCCAGCGCCTGCAGCGTGGTGTCGGCGCCGCGTTCGGTCAGCGAAGAAATCATCACCACCGGCAGCGGGTGCAGCCGCATCAGGTTTTCCAGGAACGCCAAGCCGTCCATGCGCGGCATTTCCACGTCAAGCGTGATCACGTCCGGGGCCAGGCGCTTGATCTTCTCACGCGCCAGCAGCGGATCTGCGGCGGTGCCGACCACGTCGATGGCCGGGTCGCTGGACAGGATTTCCGTGAGCATCTGCCGCACGACGGCAGAGTCGTCGACGATCAGGACCCGGCAGGGGGCGTTGCCGGTCAGGGTCATTCGAACAACTCCACGCCGCCGGTGACCGGGGCCTTGGACAGACGTGCACGCACGGCCGATTCGGTGGCAGCCACTTCGGCTTCGTGGGCATGCGGCAGGCGTTGCACCACCACGCGGCCGGTATCGGCGAAGAACCAGATCTTGCGCGGATGGATGCCGCACAGGTCCTCGGCGATGATCGGGATATGCTCGGCCTGCAGGTACTGGCGCACGAACTCGGCGTTGCGGGTGCCGACCGGATTGCTGGTGAAGCCCTTGAGCACGTTGGCGCCGCCGAATACCTTGGCTTCGATGCGCTTGCGGTGGGCGCCGCGCTTGAGCATGTCGTTGATCAGCAGTTCCATCGCGTAGCTGCCGTAACGCGCGGGCGCGCCGTCGCCGGCATTGCCCTCGGGCAGCAGGAAATGGTTCATGCCACCGATCTTCAGCACGGGGTCCCGCAGGCAGGCCGCCACGCAGGAACCCAGCGTGGTGGTCAGCGCGGTGGTGTCGTCCACCACCAGGTACTGGGTCGGCAGCAGCTTGGCGGCAATGGTCTGGAATCGCGCATCCTGGTAGCGCATCACATCGTCGGTACGCAGTGAGGCGTTCATGCACCGGCCTTTGCCGCGCGGCGGTACAGGGTGCGGCCACAGGGCTGGATCAGGTCGGCGGCGTGCAGGTAGTTTTCCGAGTGTCCGGTGTAAAGCAGGCCGTCATCGGCCAGGTGCTGTACCAGCCGGCCGAGGATCGCGCGCTGGGTTGGCTTGTCGAAGTAGATCATCACGTTGCGGCAGAACAACGCATCGAACGGGCCGCCGACGTCGTAGCGCGGGGCAAGCAGGTTCAGTGGGCGGAACTCGATCAGCTCGCGCAGTGCCGGCAGCACGCGGCACTGGCCCTCGTTGGGACCGCTGCCGCGCTGGAAGTAGCGCCGGCGCAGGTCCGGGTCGAGGTTGGTCACACGGTCGATGTTGTAGACACCTCGGCCGGCGGTGGCCAGCACCTGTGTGTCGACGTCGGTGGCGATGATGCGCACCGGCGGCTTCAGCGTACCGAAGGCCTCACAGGCGGTAATCGCCATTGAATAGGGTTCTTCGCCGGTGGACGCTGCGCACGACCACAACAGCAGCGGCGTGCGGCTGGAGCGCTGCTGCAGCTCCTCGCGCAGCTTGTCGAAGTGATGCGGCTCGCGGAAGAACGAGGTCAGGTTGGTGGTCAGGGCGTTGGTGAACGCCTGCCACTCGTCACCGTCTTCCTGCTCAAGGTGGTCCAGGTACTGCTGGAAGCTGCGCATGCCCAGCGTGCGCAGGCGGCGCGACAGGCGGCCATAGACCATGTCGCGCTTGGCCGGTGCGAGGGCGATGCCCACCCGCTGGTAGATCAGGTCGCAGACGCGGCGGAAATCACGGTCGGCGAACTCGAATTCGCGCGGGCCGGTGACGATGGGAGTAGGACTTTGCACGGGGGACGTGTCCATCGGCAGAGGCGGCGGCCGAAGCCGCTGCGGGTGGGTCTCAGAATTCCTGCCAGTCGCTGTCGCTGGCGGCGAAGGTGCGGGCGTTGCTGCTGCGACGTATCGGAGCGGGCGTTCCGGTCGGCTGCGGACGTGCCACGGTGGTGGTGATGCACGCCGATTCCACGCGTTCGGCGACAGCCTTCACTGCGGCGGAGACCTGGTTATCGAGGCGGAAGATCGCCACGGCATCGGCCAGCTGCGAGGCCTGGTCTTCCATCGCACGCGCGGCGGCGGTGGCTTCCTCCACCAGCGCAGCGTTCTGCTGGGTGGTTTCGTCCATCTGCACCACGGTCTGGTTGACCTGCTCGATGCCGGCGCTCTGCTCCTGCGAAGCGGCAGAGATCTCGGCCATGATGTCGGTCACGCGCTGCACCGAGGCGACGATCTCGCCCATGGTGGCGCCAGCCTTGTGCACCAGCGCCGAGCCATCGTTGACCTTGCCGACCGAGTCATCGATCAGGCCCTTGATTTCCTTGGCGGCGGCGGCCGAGCGCTGGGCGAGGGTACGCACTTCGCTGGCAACCACGGCGAAGCCACGGCCCTGTTCGCCGGCACGGGCGGCTTCCACCGCGGCGTTCAGTGCCAGGATGTTGGTCTGGAACGCGATGCCGTCGATGACGCTGATGATCTCGGCGATTTTCTTCGACGAGGCTTCGATGGCCGACATGGT
>NZ_JAOBZT010000106.1:0-9594 GCF_029839005.1 Stenotrophomonas sp. GD03958
AGTTTCTACTTGTTCTACTACGCGGCGCTCGGCGCGTTCACGCCGTACTAGAGCCTGTTCCTGACCGCGCGCGGGATGAGCGTGACCGCGATCAGCGTGATGATGGGCCTGTGGTACGCCACCCGCGTGATCGCACCCAGTGCCTGGACCTCGCTTGCGGCCGCATCACCGCGACCGATCCGCCTACTGCGCGTCGGCTGCGTGCTGACCCTGCTCAGCTTCGCCGCCTTCCTGCTGCCCCTGCCGCAGCCGTGGATGTACCCGGCGATGATCGTGTTCTGCTTCTTCTACAACGCGGTGATGCCTCAGTTCGAGTCGATCACCCTCACCCACCTGGGCAACGACAGCCATCGCTACGGGCTGATCCGGGTCTGGGGCTCGCTCGGTTTCATCGCCGTGGTCACCCTGTTCGGCTGGCTGATCGAAGGCGATGGCGCCGGCAGCCACGCCGGATTGTTGCCCTGGATGATGCTGCCCCTGTTCGTGCTGCTGGTTGCCTCGGCCTTCAGCAACCACTACGCGCGCGACATCGGCAGGACGGCGGGGGATGCCAGCGGCTTCTGGCAGATCGTGCGCCGACCGCCGGTGCTGGCGTTCTTCCTGGCCGCGTTCATGGAGCAGCTGTCGTTCGGCCCGTACTACACGTTCTTCTCGGTCTACATGGACCATCACGGTTACCGTACCTCCACCCTGGGCCTGCTGTGGACCATCGGCGTGGTCTTCGAAGTGGGCGTGTTCTTCACCATCGGCCGCTTCTTCCGCCGCTACTACGCCAGCTGGATGCTGCTGATCGCACTGGTCAGTTCCTGCCTGCGCTGGGCCGTGACCGCATTGTTCCCGGAGAACCTGCCGGTAATGCTGCTGGCGCAGACCGCGCACGCGCTGGGCTTTGCCGCGTTCTTTGCGGCGGCGATGCAGATGCTGGCGACCTACTTCCCCGGTCGTCTCAATGGCCACGGCCAGGGACTGCTCTATGGATTCTCGTCGGGTGTCGGCGGGGTGCTGGGCGCGCTTATTGCCGGCCAGCTGTGGAAGATCGACGATGGCCGCACCGCATTCCTGGCGGCTAGCGGGTTTGCCCTGATCGGCGCCCTGCTCTGCTTCTTCGCGCTGAGCCTGCCGCTGATACGCGCGCGCCGCAGAACTGCGTGCGCCCGGTAACGAAAACGCCGGGCAGGGCCCGGCGTTTTCATCATGCGGCAGATGCAGTTACCAGACCAGGTCGTCCGGCACCTGGTACTGCGGGTCCGCGTACGGATCTTCCTCGGCCGGCGCATTCGGATCGACCTTCAGCGCCACCGACGGGGCGAACACTGCCTCGCACTGTGCCAGCACCTCGGCGGTCACCAGCAGGTAGCGGCCGTTGAGCTGGACCACGCCCAGTTCACCCGCATTGAGCGCGGTCAGCTGTTCGGCGGTCACGTAGATGCGCTTGATCTTGCCGCCGTACGGGAAGTGGCGGGCAATGTCCGCCTCCTCGGCATTGAGGCTTTTGCCCTGCAGCAGCGCTTCCAGCTTGGCCTTCGCCTCACGGCGCACGCGTGCTTCTTCCTGCTTCAGGCGCTCGGCCTCGATGCGCTCTTCCTTCTCCCGCTGCGCACGGATCGCATAGGCCTTGGCCAGGTCCATCTCTTCGGCGCTGCGCGGCTTGCGCGGCCCCTGCTGCCCTTGGCCACCACGCGCCTGCCCACCGGGCTTGCCCGCCCCACCATGGCCATGCCCGCGACGCTCGCCGGGCTTGTGCTCGCCCTTGCCTGCGCCCTGCGGCTTTGCATTGCCGTTGCCACCCTTGCCCTGCGGGCGGCCGTCACGGCGGGGGCCATCATTCTTGCGCTCAGGCTTGGGCGCGGGCTTGAAGCCCAGGCCCATCAGCTGGTCGCGGAGGGTATCGCTCATAGGATTCGGATCAGTAGTGCGGCGGCGGCGGTTCGCTCGCCGGATCGGAAGAATTCAGTGCGTTGCGGACCTTGCCCAGGTCCTCCAGCAGAACGCGCAGCACATCGGCATTGCGCATGCCCTGCATGCGGGCATCAGCCAGCGCATCGCTCAACTCGGCCAGCGCCTGTTCCTGGAAGGACACGCGCATCTCCAACTCGACCAGGCGCGCTTCCAGCGCCTGCTCGCGTTCGGTCGGTAGATCAGACATGCAGCGAACGCCCCCGGCCGATGCCGTAGTACGCCAGGCCGGCGGCTTCCACTTCGGCCGGCTCATAGAGGTTGCGGCCGTCGAACACCACCGCGTCCTTCAGCTGCTCGCGCAGCTTCTGGAAATCGGGACTGCGGAACTGCTTCCACTCGGTCACCACGACCAGGGCATCCGCGCCCTGCAGCGCTTCGTCAGCATTGCTGCAGAACACCAGGTCATCGCGTTCGCCGAAGATGCGCTGCGATTCGTGCATTGCTTCCGGATCGTAGGCACGCACCGTGACACCGCCTTCCCACAGCTGCGCCAGCAGGCGACGGCTGGAGGCTTCACGCATGTCATCAGTGTTCGGCTTGAAGGCCAGGCCCCACACGGCGAAGGTCTTGCCGCGCACCCCTTCGTCCTCGCCCTTGTCGTAATGACGCTGGATGAGGGCGAACAGATGGCCCTTCTGTGCATCGTTGACCGCTTCCACTGCATTGAGCAGCTTCGGCTCCAGGCCATGCTGCTGGGCGGTACGGGCCAATGCCTGCACGTCCTTCGGGAAGCACGAGCCGCCGTAGCCGGCGCCCGGGTAGATGAAGTGCCAGCCGATGCGCGGGTCCGAGCCGATGCCCTGGCGGACCTGCTCGACGTCGGCACCGACGCGTTCGGCAATGTTGGCGATTTCGTTCATGAATGAAATCTTGGTTGCCAGCATCGCATTGGCGGCGTACTTGGTCAGCTCGGCCGAACGCACGTCCATCTCGACCACGCGGTCGTGGTTGCGGTTGAACGGCGCGTACAGGCGGCGCATTACCGCTACCGACTCATCGCTGGTCGCACCGATGATGATGCGGTCCGGGCGCATGCAATCGGCGACTGCGTCGCCTTCCTTCAGGAATTCCGGATTGGACACCACGTCGAAGGTGATGTCCGCGCCACGCGCGGCCAGCTCTTCGGCAATGGCGGCGCGCACCTTGTCGGCGGTACCCACCGGCACCGTCGACTTGTTGACCACCACGGTGGGCACGCTCATGTGCCGGCCGATGGTACGGGCAACGGCCAGCACGTACTGCAGATCGGCGCTGCCATCCTCGTCCGGCGGGGTACCCACGGCGATGAACACTACCTGGCCATGCGCGATCGCCGACGCGGCATCGGTAGTGAATGCCAGCCGCGACGCGGCGTGGTTGGCCTTCACCATCGGCTCCAGGCCAGGTTCATAGATGGGAATGACGCCCTGGTTGAGGCCATCTACCTTGGCCTGGTCGATATCGACGCAGACCACCTGATGACCGACATCGGCCAGGCAGGTACCGGTCACCAGTCCAACGTAACCCGTACCAAAAATCGCAACGCGCATATCCGTATTCGCTCCTCGATGACTTACGGCAGGACGCCCAGCAGCTCGACGTCGAACGTCAAAGTCGCGTTCGGGCCGATCGGGCCACCGGGAGTGCCGTTCTCACCGTAGGCGAGTTCGCCCGGGATCCAGAAGCGGTACTTCGAACCGACCGGCATCAGCGCAACGCCTTCGGTCCAGCCCTTGATCACCTGGTCCAGGCCGAACTCAGCCGGCTGGCGGCCGTAGGAACTGTCGAACACGGTGCCGTTGAGCAGCTTGCCTTCGTAGTTCACGCGCACCTTGCTGCTCGGCAGCGGACGCTCGCCGCTACCCGGGCGGATCACCTGGTACTGCAGGCCCGACGCGGTGGTCACCACGCCCGGCTGGGTCTTGTTCTTGGCCAGGAACGCATTGCCTTCCTCGCGGTTGGTCTGCGCAGCGGCGGCGGCCTTGGCCTGCATTTCGGCCTGCTTGCTGCCCATGAAGGCCTGAATGGTGGCGGTCGCGTCAGCTTCCGTCATCTTCGGCTGTCCCTTGCTCAGGCCGGTGCTGATCGCGTCAAACAGCGAGGCGACGTCGATGTCATCCTTCAGCTGCGCCAGCGACGGGCCCACCGAGTAGGAACCGATCATCTGCGAGACCTTGACGCGGTCGACCTTCGGCGGCTGCGAACCCGGCGCCACGCCCGGCACCTGCTGGCCGCTGCGGGCCATCACGACCTGGCGCAGGGCCGCGTCGGTGGCCTTGGCCTGTTCCTGGGTGATCTGCGGCTGCAGGCCTTCGAACGAACGCTCCACGGCGGTGCGCAGCGCGGCCACGTCGATCTCATCGGCGATCGGAGTGAACGACTTGGCCACGTCCAGGCCGATGGCGTAGCCCAGCTTCTGCTTGGGGGAATTCAAGGTTGCGGTCTCCTTGGCGGCTGCGGGGGCAGCCGGTTGTTGCGACAGAGCGACACCCGAAGTGCCCATCGCCAGAATCAGAACCGACGCCGCGGCGCCGCGCATTCCCATCTTCATTCGCTGCATTCCTGGAAGTGTCTGGGCGCCGACGTCGGCGCGAAAAGGATCATTGTCGCACGCATGCCGTCGATGTCGAGGCATGCGTGCCGGATATCAATGCGTGGCGGCGGCCGCCAGCGCCTTGTCGATGGCCGCGATCAGCTGCGGATCGTCCGGCGTCACCTTGCTGGCGAACTGGGCGATGACCTTGCCATCGCGGCCCACGAGGTACTTGTGGAAGTTCCAGACCGGCGCAACGCCGGTCGCTGCGGTCAGCCGCTGGTACAGCGGCGTGGCCTGCGGACCGACCACATGCACTTTCTCGAACATCGGGAACCTGACGCCGTAGGTCAGGGTGCAGAAGTCCTGGATCTGCTTCTCGTCACCGGGCTCCTGGCCCTTGAAATCGTTGGACGGGAAGCCGAGCACCGCGAAGCCCTTGCCGGCGTACTGCCTGTGCAGCGCCTCCAGGCCTTCGTACTGAGGGGTATAGCCACACTTGCTGGCGGTATTGACCACCAGCAGCACTTGGCCGTGGTAGCGCTGCTGCAGGTTGACCTGCTGCTTGCCAGCCAGCGGCCGGTAGCTGACGTCGAGCAGGTCGGCGGCCAGCGCATTGGCCGAGGCTGCCAGGCCGAGGGCCAGCAGAGTCAACAGGGACAGGCCGCGGAAGCGGTGCGGGATGGCGGTCGACAGGGGCATGGGAACGTTCCGCAATAGCCGTTTCAAGGGTCCAGCCAGCATCGGCCGGGAATCGGCCGAACTATAGCACCGGGCCCTGTGGCACCTGTCGGCCCCGCCGTGGCACAGCTTTGCCGGGCTTGGCGACAGCCTGTGGGAAACGGCCGCGGCGCCTCTTCATTGACATAGGATTGACGTGACTGAATGGAAGGCGGTCAGGGAAACCGGTTTCGCCAACCACTTTTTCTTTATTATCAATTGCTTGGACGGATATGGCGCGTTCTTGACCGCCCCTGCCATCAGTTGGGTGATGTGGGGGCTTGCACCCCGGCGTGCCGGTGTTATAGTTGCATACAACACCAGTCACCTGAGACAGGGGGAAGCCATGAACGTCCGGATCCGTCGCAACCTCACCGCACACGCGGCCGTCGCTGTTTCGACCCTGCTCGTGCTGGCCTGGTGGGCCACGCCCACCGCCCCTGCTTCTGCCGCTGCCGAAAGTGCGCAGGACGCGACGCTCTCCCCGGCAGGGAATGCCACCCCCTCCTCCCCCCCTCCCCCGCGTCGGCTGCACAGCGCGCTGTCCATGCCGTATTTCTCGTTCGCCCAGCCGCTGATCCCACGGAGCTGAACATGAGCGACATCCAGTGGAGCGACGGCGCTCCCATCTACCGTCAGTTGAAGGAGCGCGTGATCGCCATGATGCTCGACGGAATCCTCAAGCCGGGCGATGCCCTGCCTTCGGTGCGCCAGGTGGCCGCCGACTATCAACTCAACCCCATCACCGTTTCGCGCGCCTACCAGGAACTGGCTGACGAAGGCCTGGTGGAGAAGCGCCGCGGCCTGGGCATGTTCATGACCGAGCAGGCGGCTACGCAGCTGCGAAGCAGCGAGCGCGACCGTTTCCTCAACGAAGAATGGCCGGCGGTCCTGGAGCGCATCCAGCGCCTGGGCCTGAGCCTCGACGAATTGCTGCCCCAGGGGAAAGTCTGATGAAGAGCACTGCAAGTGAAGCGGTCATCACCGCCCGAGGCCTGCGCAAGGCCTACAAGACCACGGTCGCCCTCGACAACGCCAGCTTCAGCATCCCAAGCGGGCGCATCGTCGGCCTGATCGGGCCCAATGGCGCCGGCAAGACCACCGCGCTGAAGGCCATTCTTGGCCTGACCTCGGTGGAGGGGGACCTGAGCGTGCTCGGGCGTGACCCGCGACTGCACCGCGACGAACTGATGAATGACATCTGCTTCATCGCTGATGTCGCCGTGCTGCCGCGCTGGTTGAAGGTCCGCGAAGCGATCGACTTCGTCGCTGGCGTTCACCCGCGCTTCGACCGCGCCCGTTGCGAGCGCTTCCTGGCCAACACCAAGCTGCAGCCGAAGCAGCGCGTGCGGGAGCTGTCCAAGGGCATGATCGTGCAGCTGCACCTGGCGCTGGTGATGGCCATCGATGCCCGCATCCTGGTGCTGGACGAGCCGACACTGGGCCTGGACATCCTGTACCGCAAGGAGTTCTACCAGCGCCTGCTGGAAGACTACTTCGACGAACAGAAGACGATCATCGTCACTACCCACCAGGTGGAGGAAATCGAGCATATCCTCAGCGACGTCATGTTCATCCGTGATGGCCGCATCGTGCTCGACGCTGAAATGGACGACGTCGGCCAGCGCTATACCGAGCTGCTGGTCAATGCCGAACAGCTGGCCACCGCCCGCGCATTGAAGCCGATCGACGAGCGCAGCCTGGCGTTCGGCAAGACGGTGATGCTGTTCGATGGCGTGCCGCGCGCCCAGCTTTCCTCCCTCGGCGAGACCCGCATCCCGGGCCTGGCCGACCTGTTCGTCGCCATCATGAAGGGGACCTACGCATGAACGCCGTCAACCACCCCGTCAGCCCGATCGGCACCCTGCGCTGGCTGCTCAAGCGCGAGTATTGGGAGAACCGCGGCGGCTTCCTCTATGCACCGTTGATCGCCGGACTGATCTCGCTGGTGATGAGCACCATCGGCATCGCGTTCGGCCTGTTCGCGCTGCATCGTGCCGCGCGCGACGGCGGCCTGCACATCGACGGCGAAGATGTGAACATCAATGGCCTGGACCTGGCGCTGCTCACCCGCGACATCAGTGCCAAGGACCTGGCCGATCTCGGTAACGGCCTCGACCTGACCCTCGTGCTCAGCTCGGCGTGGCCATTCCTGGTCCTGGCCTTCGTGGTGTTCTTCTACTGCCTGGGCGCCCTGTACGATGACCGCCGCGACCGCAGCATCCTGTTCTGGAAGTCGCTGCCGCTGTCGGACACCCAGACGGTGCTGTCCAAGCTGATCAGTGCACTGATCGTGGCCCCGCTGATCGCGGTGATCGCTGGCATCATCACCATGCTCGGCTTCATGCTGGTCATCAGCATCGTCGCGCTGATGCACGGTGGCAGCCCGATGACCCTGATCTGGGGCCCGGCCAGCCCGCTGACCCTGGCTGCCGGTCATCTGGCATGGATCCCGGTCTACGCGCTGTGGGCCCTGCCCACTGCGGGCTGGCTGCTGCTGTGCTCGGCCTGGGCCAAGAGCAAGCCGTTCCTGTGGGCGGTGATGCTGCCGCTGTTTGCCGGCGTCATCGTCAGCACCACCAAGATCATGCCGCTGTTCGGTCTGACCACCGGCTGGTTCTGGCAGAACATCGTCGGCCGCCTGCTGCTGGGCGGCGTACCCGGCATGGACCTGCTGTATCGCCTCGGCGCAGGTGAAGGGTCGCGCCGCGATCTGGACTCGGTGGTCAGCCTGATGTCCCCTGCCTCGCAGCTGAAGTCGCTGGCGATGCCGGAGCTGTGGATCGGTGCCGCTGTCGGTGCCGTGTTCATCATCCTTGCCATCCGCCTGCGCAAGCGCGCCGGCGAGATCTGATCCCATCCACCTGGAGGCATCACCATGCGTTCCCTGCTCGCCTGTTCTGCGTTGTTGCTGTTGCCGCTGTCGGCGCTGGCCGCCGATGCCCCTAACTGCAAGTTCACCGCTGCCCGTACGTTGAAGCTGGAGACATCCGGCGCCAAGACGGTGGTGTTCGAGGTGAACCAGCATGACCTGAAGGTGGTCGCCAGCAAGGGCGGTGGCCAGCTGGATGGTCGCGCCTGCGCCTCCAGCCAGGAATGGTTGGACCAGCTGGTGCTGGATCAGCGGAAGGAAGGCGACAAGCTGGTGGTCAGCCTGCGCCGCGAAGGCCGCGACAGCGGCATCAGCCTGGGCAGCAGCTATGCCTGGCTGGACATCCGTGGCAGCGTGCCGGACAACCTGCCCCTGCAGCTGAAGGTCGGTTCCGGCGATGCCAGCGTGGACAACGCGCAGTCGCTGAGCGTGGATGTCGGCTCCGGTGATGCCATCATCCGTGGCACCCGTGGCAGCATCCACGCAGCGGTGGGCTCGGGTGACCTGGACATCGAAGGCGGCAGCTCGCTGAACCTGCTGTCGCTGGGCTCTGGCGACGTCAAGGCACGCAACATCGGCGGCGATGCGGTCACCGGCACGGTGGGTTCGGGTGACCTGAAGCTCAGCGATGTCCGCGGCAACGCCCGGCTGGACACCGTCGGGTCCGGCGACGTCGGGTTCAAGCGCGTGCAGGGCGACGTCGAGGTCGGCGTGGTCGGCTCCGGCGATGTCGACCTGTCCGACATCGGCGGCAGCGTGCATGTGCGCAGCCACGGCTCGGGTGACATCCAGGTCGATGGCGTGCGCGGCAGCCTGACCGTCGACCACAGCGGCAGCGGCGACGTGGGCCACCGCAACGTCAGCGGCACCGTCACCCTGCCCCGCAAAAAGTAACCGCCACCGGACCGATCGAGGACACTGCCATGAATCTGCTGCGCGTGCTGCCTGCCACCCTGCTGTGCCTGCCGCTGATCGCCTGCGGCGGCACGTCCTCCACGCCTGATACCACCGTCGGCAAAAGCGTGGCCGAGGCGACCAGCGGGGTCGGCCAGACGGTCAAGGAGGCCATGGACGATGCCCGCAAGGACATCGCCCAGGGCAACATCAAGATTTCCGCCGACAAGCAGCCGCGTGCGGAGATCACGCCGGACGGGCGGCTGCTGATCGGCGGCAAGGAAGTGCCGGCCGATGAGGCCCAGCGCCGGCAGCTGCTGGAATACCGCAGCCACGTCGTTGCCATTGCAATGGACGGCATGGATGTCGGCCTGGCCGGTGCCAAGCTCGGCGCCAGTGCTGCCGGAGAGGCCCTGAAGGGCATCTTCAGCGGCGACAGCGAGGGCATCGAGAAGCGGATCAATGCCGAGGCGGAGAAGATCGAAGCCCAGGCCAAGCGCATCTGCAACCGCATGCCGGCGATGCTGGCCAGCCAGCAGGCGCTGGCCGCATCGCTGCCCGCGTTCAAGCCGTACGCCACGATGGACCAGAGTGACGTCGACGACTGCGGCAAGGACACCGTGGTCCAGCGCTAGGC
>NZ_JAOBZT010000107.1:0-9525 GCF_029839005.1 Stenotrophomonas sp. GD03958
GCAGCCGAGCATGGCTCGGCTCTACAGAGAGGCATCACCCAAACTCGAACCCCATCTCCGGCAACGCCGGGCCGACGAAATCGCCCTGCACGTAATCCACGCCGGCACTGAACAGCAGGGTCATCGAATTGGCGTCGCTGACGAACTCGGCGATGGTGCGGATACCGGCCTCCTGCGCGCGTGCGGTGATCTGGCTGATGCGATCGATGTTCTCGCGGGTGGCCGCCAGATCGCTGGTGAAACCGCGGTCCAGCTTGAGGAATTGCGGCTGGAAGTGGGCGAGCAGCTGGAACGAATCCAGTCCGGAACCGAACTGTTCCAGGCCGATGCGGCAGGCCAGGGGCGCCACTTCAGCAAGGAACTGCTGCGCACTGCGCAGGTGGGTGAACACCTTGGCTTCCGGCGCATGCAGCCACAGCCGTTCGCCGGGTACACCCTGCGCCTGCAGCTCGCGGCGCAGGGTGGCGATCATCTGCGGGTCATCGAACGATTCCGGCGTGACCTTCACCAGCACCTGGGTGGCATGACCCGCACGCGCGCGTTCACCCAGCACCGCGATCGCCTGCGAGACCACCCAGCGGTTGATGTCGGCCAGCAGCCCGTGTTCTTCGGCGATGCCCAGGAACGCGGTTGGGCTCAGCAGTTCGCCATTGTGTTCCAGGCGCAGGTAGGCCTCGTAAAGCTCCAGTGGCTCGCCCTGCAGGTTCAGCACCGGCTGGTAGTGCAGCTGGAAGCCGTCGCCAGCCAGCGCCTCGCGGATGCGGGCGACCCAGCGCAGCACGCGCTCTTCCTCGACCCGGTCGGCGGCGGCCGGGTCGAAGATGCGGCAGGTGTTGCCCAGTTCGGCGGCGGCCTGCGTGCATTCGCTCGCGCGTGCCAGCACCTGGCCGATGCTGGCGATCTTCTCGCCCACCTGCACGCCACCGATGCTGACCGTTACCGTGGCCGAACGCGCACCGATGCTGAAGACGTGTGCGGCGTAGGCTTCGCGGATGCGCTCGGCCAGCGCCACGGTCTGCGCGTAGGGCCCGGCCTGCAACACGGCGAAATTGTGTTCGCCGAAGCGGGCCAGTTGCGCGTCCGCGCCAACTACTTCGGCCAGCAGGCCGGCGAGGGCGCCGATCAGCGTGTCGGCCGAGGCCAGGCCGATGTCCGGCAGCAGGCGCGCATAGTGGTCCGGCTCGATCAGCAGCAGTCCGAACTGGCCCTCGCTGCGCCCGGCCTGGGCCACTGCACTTTCCAACTGCAGCATGAAGGTCGGTCGGTTGAGCAGGCCGGTCACCTGGTCACGCTGGCGCAGGTCCTCGACCTCGCGTGCCAACTCGGGATCGAACTCCATGCGGCGGCGGAGCACCACCTGCAGGCAGGATTCGCCCTCGTAGGTGGCGGCGGTGAATTCCATCGTCGCCGGGAACGCACTGCCATCCTGGTGGCGCGCGTCGAGCTGGTACTGCGGCGGCGGCGCTTCGCCGCGGCTGAGGCCCTTCAGCAGCTGCTTGAAGCCTTCCACGTGCTGCGCGGCAACCATGTCCAGCAGCGAGATGCCTTCGATATCGTCGAAATGCTCGTAACCGAACATCTCCAGGTAAGCGTCGTTGGCACGGATGTGCATGCCTTCATGCACGTAGGCGATGGGATCGCGCGAGGAGGCAATCAGCGCATCGCAGCGGCGCTCGGTCTCACGCATCTGCGCCTCGATGCGGCGCAGGCCACGCCGTGCCTGCAGGTCCACCCACTGGTCACGGACCACGGCCAGCAGGTGCTCGGAACGCTGGCGCAGGGCGAGGGCACGGATGCCATGGCTGCTGGCCTGTACCAGTTCGTCTTCGTCGATGCGCTCGGCCAGCAGTACCAGCGGAATATCCTTGCCGCTGGCGGCAATATGCTGGGCCACCAGCGGCAGCGGAATGCCCTGCGAAGGCGAGGCCAGCACCAGGTCGATGGCCTGGCTGGCCAGCACCTGGGCCAGCTCGGCAGCATCCTGCGGGCGCCACGGACGCACCGCGATGCCGCTGTTGCGCAGGGTGCTGACGATGGCTTCGGCATTCTCGCCGCTGTCATCGACGATCAGCAGGCGGATGGTGATGTCGTTCGCGTTCTGCATGCACTGCTCCCCAATCTGCAAATCTAGATACACGATGCGCGCCGAACCGTCCATGCGCGCACCCCTTGCGCGCATCGAACGGCGATGTGGTTCACACCACGCCACCGGCCGCGTGGCCGCTGGCCCAGGCCCACTGGAAGTTGTAGCCGCCCAGCCAGCCGGTCACATCCAGCACCTCGCCAACGAAGTGCAGGCCGGGTATGCGCTTGGACTCCAGGGTCGAGGATGACACTTCGGCCGTGTCCACGCCGCCCAGGGTGACCTCGGCAGTGCGGTAGCCTTCGGTGCCGCTGGCCACCAGCGGGAACGCGCCCAGCAGCTGCGCAGCCTGGCGCAGCACCGGCTCGTCCAGCTGGCGCACCGGGCGGTCCGGCAGCCAGTGCTCGCACAGGCGCTGCGCCAGCCGCTTAGGCATCACGTCGCCCAGCACGGTGCGCAGCTCGGCGGCGGGCCGCTCGCGCTTCATCTGGCGCAGCCACTCGCCCGCATCCTGGCCCGGCAACAGGTCCAGCTCCAGCGCATCGCCGGGCTGCCAGAACGAGGAGATCTGCAGGATCGCCGGGCCACTCACGCCGCGATGGGTCAGAAGCATGAAGTTCTGGAAGCGCTTGCCGTTGCAGCGCGCCTCGATCGGCAGGGCGACACCACTCAGATCGGCCAGCCGTTCCTGGTGCTTGCCGCTGAGTGTCAGCGGCACCAGCCCGGCCCGGGTCGGCAACACCTGGTGGCCGAACTGGCGGGCAATCTCGTAGCCAAAGCCGGTGGCGCCCATGCTCGGAATCGACAGGCCGCCGGTGGCAACCACCAGCGAGGCGCAGTGGAACAGGCCCTGCCTGGTGTGCACGCGGAACCCGTCGCTGCCGTGCTCGATGCGCTGCACGCTGCATTCGGTGCGGATCTGGGCACCGGCCGCCTGGCATTCGTCCACCAGCATCTTCACGATCTGCTTGGACGAGATGTCGCAGAACAGCTGGCCCAGCTCCTTTTCGTGATAGGCGATGCCGTGCTTGTTGACCAGCTCGATGAAGTGCCAGGGCGTGTAGCGTGCCAGCGCCGACTTGCAGAAGTGCGGGTTGGCCGACAGGAAGTTGGCTGGAGTGGTGCCGGTGTTGGTGAAGTTGCAGCGGCCACCGCCGGACATCAGGATCTTCTTGCCGACCTTGTTGGCATGGTCGATCACCTGCACCTGGCGGCCGCGCTGGCCAGCCGTGATCGCGGTCATCAGCCCGGCCGCGCCGGCGCCGATGACCACCACGTCGCAGCGGATCGTGCTCATGCCTTGGCGCGCTTGCGCCAGTTCGGGATCACGTCGAGCTGCATCTGATCGTTGAGCAGCTGCACTTCACCGTCTTGGATCAGCACGCTCCAGCGCATCGCGCGCTGGATCTGCTGGCCCCACAGTTCGACGAAGGCACCATCGAGGTCAACCACCGACAGGTTGTCGAAGCGCGCCAGGCCCTTGCCCTGCTTGCCCCACCAGATCTCCGAGGCGTTGCCGCCGTAATTGACCACCTGCACCTGTCGGCTGCGGTTGCTGGCCTTGCGGATGCGGGATTCGTCGGGATGGCCCAAGTCGATCCATTGCAGGATGTCGCCGGTGTAGTCGTGTTCCCACAGGTCCGGCTCATCGTCGGTACTGAGGCCGCGGCCGAATTCCAGGCGGTCGCCGGCGTTCAGCGCGAAGGCGAGCAGGCGCACCATCAATCGTTCGTCGGTCTCGGACGGGTGCTGGGCCAGGGTCAGGTTGTGGGTCGCGTAGTAGCCGCGATCCATGTCGCTGATCTGCAGTTCGGCCTTGCGGATGGTGGCGGTAAGAGCCATGGGGGATCCGTGGGACTAAAGACGTCAATGATAGAGGTTTGCTCCAAGGGTGTCCGTTGCCGGGCTGTCTGCGCAGCGTCAACGGTGGCACTCTTGGCGCTCTTTCCCGTGGCCGGAATGGACGCCATGACCCTGCCCAGCCACCTGCAGCTGCCCCCCGGCCACTGGCCCAGCCTGCTCGATGGCCTGTGCGCGCGCTTCCCGCGCATCGACCGTGCGCAATGGCAGGACCGCTTCGCCCGGGGCCGTGTGCAGGATGCGCAGGGCAAGGCACTGGCGCCGGACATGCCTTGGCAGGTGGGGCTGGAAATCCAGTACTTCCGCGAGGTCGCCGACGAGCCGGTGATTCCCTTCGCCGAGACCATCCTGCATCTGGATGCGCACCTGCTGGTGGCCGACAAGCCGCACTTCCTGCCGGTAACGCCGGCCGGTGGGTATGTGTGCGAAACCCTGCTGTCGCGCCTGGTCGCACGCACCGGCAACACCGAACTGGCGCCGTTGCACCGCCTGGACCGGCTGACCGCCGGCCTGGTGCTGTTCTCGACCCAGGCGGCCACGCGCGATGCCTATCAGCGGCTGTTCCGCGAGCGGCGCATCGAGAAGACCTATGAGGCGCTGGCACCGGCGCTGCCCGGGCTGGCGTTTCCGTTGCAGCGGGACAGCCGTCTGGTGCCGGGGGAGCCGTTCTTCCGCATGGTCGAAGTGCCGGGCGAGCCAAATGCGCGCAGCCTGATCGAGCCGATCGAGGCCGAAGGGTCGGTCTGGCGCTACCGGCTGAAGCCGGAAACCGGTCGCAAGCATCAGCTGCGCGTGCATATGGCAATGCTGGGCGCACCCATCGAGGGCGATGACCTGTATCCGCTGATGAGGCCGCGCCCGGATGAAACGGTCGAGTCGCCCCTTCAGCTGCTGGCGCAGGGGCTGGCCTTCGATGACCCACTGAGCGGCGAACCGCGGCGGTTCAGCAGCCGGCGTCGTCTTTACCTGCCGGAGCAAGGCGGGTAGGGCTGTTCAGCGGAGCGGGCGCCGCGCCAGCCAGCGGTCCAGCTCGGCCGCGAACAGCTGCCGGTCGCGCGGTCCCAGTGGCGGCGGGCCGCCGGTCTGCACCCCGGCGCCACGCAGCTCTTCCATGAAATTGCGCATCGACAGCCGCTCGGCCATGTTGTTCGGCGTGTACAGCTGGCCGCGTGGGTTCAGCGCCACGGCCTTCTTCTCCAGCACCAGCGCAGCCAGCGGGATGTCCTGGGTGACGACCAGGTCTCCGGCAGCGACCCGTTCGACGATGGCGCTGTCGGCCACGTCCAAGCCCTGGGGCACCTGGATCGAACGCAGCCAGCGTGAGGGCGGGGTGCGGATCCACTGGTTGGCAACCAGGGTCAGTTCGATCCCGACCCGTTCAGCGGCCCGGAACAGGATGTCGCGAATGACGGTGGGGCAGGCGTCCGCGTCCACCCAGATGCGGGGGAGGGCGGGTTCAGCTTGGGTTTCAGCTTCAGTCATTTACCCAGTGTAGGGTAGGAAAATCCTGAATGGGGACTCAGGGTTAGCCTCGACCGGCTGCCAACCCTTGCCACGTCTAGCGGGCGGGGCCAGCCCATGAACGCCCCGGCTATCGCTTTTTGCAGAAAACACGCGTATCGTTGGTCCCACTGTGTTTGCTAGGGTCACCGTGAATCGTGGCCTGGTGCAGTTGATCTCACGATCCGCTCATCGATCCGCTTTACCAACGCCTGCAACTCAGTCTCGGCCCCGATACCCGGTGGCTGCGATTTTTTCAACATGTGTTTCAGGAGTTAGTCAAATGTCTGATCGTCAGACCGGCACCGTCAAGTGGTTCAACGACGCCAAGGGCTTCGGCTTCATCACCCCGGAAAGCGGCCCGGACCTGTTTGTGCACTTCCGTGCCATCCAGGGCACCGGCTTCAAGACCCTGCAGGAAGGCCAGAAGGTTACCTTCATCGCCGTCCAGGGTCAGAAGGGTATGCAGGCTGACCAGGTGCAGGCGGTCTAATCCGTCTGCTGCCGTTTGGTAGCCAGAACGCCGGAAGCGAAAGCTTCCGGCGTTTTTTGTTGCCTGCTGTTCTGTAGCGTCGAGCCATGCTCGACTGCTTTCCAAAGACAGTCGAGCATGGCTCGACTCTACATCGGGCATGCACTGCGCGCGGTACGATGCGGGCCTCCCCAAGGATCATCCCCATGCGCATCGTCCATCACCTGGAAAACTCCCGTTCCCTGCGCGTGCTGTGGATGCTGGAGGAGCTGGGGCTGGACTACGAACTGCGCCGTTATCCCCGCGATCCGAAGACGCTGCTGGCACCGCCCGAGCTGCGCAACGTGCATCCGCTGGGCAAGTCGCCGGTCCTGCAGGATGGCGAGCTGGTACTGGCCGAGTCCGGTGCCATCCTCGACTACCTCGCGGATCGCTATGACACCCAACGCCAGCTGTCGCCGTCACCGATACCGGCCGACGGGGCCGAACGCATCGCTTATCGCTACTGGCTGCACTACGCGGAAGGCTCGGCGATGCCGCCGCTGCTGTTGACCCTGGTGATGGGCCGCATCCGCAACGCGCCGATGCCGTTCTTCGCCCGCCCGATCGCGCGCAGCATCGCCGACAAGGCCGAGCGCGGCTTCATTGGTCCGCAGCGGCGCCTGCACCTGGACTGGATGGAGCGCCGCTTGGCCGAAAGCCCTTGGTTCGCGGGTGATCGGTTCAGCGCAGCCGACATCCAGATGAGCTTTCCGATCCAGGCTGCGGCCGCGCGCGGCGGTGGCCTCGACGACAAGCCGGCGCTGCGCGGCTTCCTCAAGCGCATTGGCGAGCGCCCGGCCTACCAGCGCGCCGAGGCCCACGGTGGACATCTGCAGGCGCTGAGCGCCAATTGAGGCCGTCGGCCGTCGCCCCCATCTTCAACACCATGGATAACGACAGCCCCCGTTTCGACAACCGACTGCTGCATGCCCTGCCGGGTGACGCCGAATCTGGCCCGCGCAGGCGTGAAGTGCTGGGCGCCGCCTGGTCGCCGGTGATGCCGACGCCCGTGGCGGCGCCCACGCTGTTGGCCTGGTCGCCGGAGGTGGCCGCGATGCTCGGCTTCGATGCCGATGAAGTGGAGAGCGATGGCTTCGCCGATGTGTTCGGTGGCAATGCGCTGTACCCCGGCATGCAGCCGTGGGCGGCCAATTATGGCGGGCATCAGTTCGGCCACTGGGCGGGGCAGCTGGGTGATGGCCGCGCGATCTCGCTGGGCGAACTGGTCGCACCCGATGGCTGTCATTGGGAGCTGCAGCTGAAGGGTGCCGGCCCCACCCCGTATTCGCGGGGCGCCGATGGCCGCGCGGTGCTGCGCTCGTCCATCCGCGAATTCCTGTGCAGCGAGGCGATGCATCACCTGGGCGTGCCGACCACGCGCGCGTTGTCGCTGGTCGGCACCGGCGAAGACGTGGTGCGTGACATGTTCTACGACGGTCATCCCCGCGCCGAACCCGGCGCCATCGTGTGCCGTGTATCGCCGTCGTTCCTGCGCTTCGGCTCATTCGAACTGCCGGCCTCGCGTGGTGAAACTGGCTTGTTGCGGCAGCTGGTCGACGCGTGCATCGCCCGCGACTTTCCGGAGCTCGAAGGGCAGGGCGAGGCGCTGTACGGTGACTGGTTCGCGCAGATCGCGGTGCGCACTGCCGAGATGATCGCGCACTGGATGCGCGTCGGCTTCGTGCATGGCGTGATGAACACCGACAACCTGTCCGTGCTAGGCCTGACGCTGGATTACGGTCCCTATGGATGGGTCGAGGACTTCGATCCGGACTGGACGCCGAACACCACCGATGCCCAAGGCCGGCGCTATCGTTTCGGCATCCAACCGCAGGTGGCGTACTGGAACCTGAGCCGACTGGCGCAGGCGTTGTCGCCATTGTTTGCCGATGTCGAACCGTTGCAAGCGGGACTGGCGGCGTACCAGTCCACGTTCGTTGCCTGCACCCGTCGCGATGCAGCGGCCAAGCTCGGCCTGGCAGCGGCGGATGATGAGGACCTGCAGCTCTACCTGCGCTGGCAGCAGCTGATGCAGGACGGCAGCATGGACATGACGCTGGCCTGGCGCGCGCTGATGCGCGTTGATCCAACGTCGCCCGAAGTGGGCATGCTGGACGCGGTGTACTACGACGAGGCGCGCCAGCAGTCGGTGCAGGCACCGCTGCAGCAGTGGTTGCAGGACTACGCGGCGCGGCTGCGCGTGGATCCGCTGTCGGCCAGCGAGCGCACGGCAAAAATGGCCGCGGCCAATCCGCTGTACGTGCTGCGCAACTGGCTGGCCCAGGAGGCCATCGATCGCGCCGAGCAGGGCGATCTCGGCGGTGTTCACGCTCTGCAGGACGTGCTGCGCGATCCGTATACCGAGCGCGCCGGCCTGGAGCACTATGCCGGCAAGCGGCCGGCGTGGGCCGACAACCGCGCCGGCTGCTCGATGCTGTCCTGCAGTTCCTGAGGGTGGGTTTCGGCAGGGCTGCGCCCTGCACCTGCAGAGGCCACCGCGCAAGCAACGGCCAAAGCCAAAGCGGCTCTGGATTGTCGATGGTCTGGCGGGGCGGTGTGGGGCTGCAGGACACGCCGTAAACCCATCCTTGGGGGCTCGATGACGCCATCCATGGCGCCAACGGTCCTGCAGCCCCACACCGCCCCACCTCCGACAGATTCCCGCTGCTGTGGGTAGGTGTCGACCTTGGTCGACACGGTAGATCCACGCCACGCGTGGATGCTCTTCGTTCAATTCTCGAAATATTCGATTTCGATAGAGATTCATCCACGCATGGCGTGGATCTACGACAGATTGCAGGAAACTGTCGAAGGCGGGGTGGGTCCGGTTGCGGGGGCGTGAGCCGCATGGATGCGGCGACCGAGCTTACATGGACGTACTTGCAGCGCCCCCCGCAACCGGACCCACCCCGCCATCCCACGGAATGCACGCTGTTGCTGTTGCTGTTGAGGTTGCCGGCCAGCGGCCGGCACTACCGCAGGTGCCGGGCGCAGCCCGCCGACACCCCCGACAGACAGCCGGCGCCCAGAACAGGTACCCTATGCCGCCATCAGATAGTCAATGTGACATGACCGACGCCCTCGTCGCTCCGCAGTGGGCCTCCCGCCTGCGCGACATCGCCGACTTCCCCAAGCCCGGCATCCTGTTCAAGGACATCATGCCGCTGCTCGCCCACGGCGGGGATTTCCACGGCGCGATCACCGCGATGGCCGACCGCTGGCGCGACCAGAAGCTGGATGCCGTGGTGGGCATCGAATCGCGCGGCTTCATCCTCGGCGCCGCGATGGCGCTGGAACTGGGGGTGGGCTTCGTGCCGGTGCGCAAGCCGGGCAAGCTGCCGGGCCAGGTGCTGCGCGAGGAATACACGCTCGAATACCGCAGCGACTGCATCGAGGTGCATGCCGATGCACTGCCGGCCGGTGCCCGCGTAGCAATCATCGATGACGTGCTGGCCACCGGCGGTACGCTGGTCGCTGCCTTGTCGCTGGTGCGCCGCCTGGGTGTCGAGGTGGTGGGTGCCGGCGTGTTGGTCGAACTGGACGGACTCGGCGGCCGCGCGCGCTGGGA
>NZ_JAOBZT010000108.1:0-9468 GCF_029839005.1 Stenotrophomonas sp. GD03958
TGGCCGCCATGGCGGCGCGCTTCGGCAATGTGACTGCGGCCCATGCCGCCCAGCGCATAGATGGGCAGTGACACCTGCGCGCGCAGCTCGGCGAAGGCATCCCAACCCAGCGGCACGGCATCTGGATGGCTGGGCGTGGCCTGCACCGGGCCCAGCACGGCGAAGTCGCAGCCCAACTGCTGTGCCGCCCGCAGTTGCTGCAGGTCGTGGCAGGATGCAGCCACCAGCTGGCCTTGGGGTAGCGGGCGCTGCGACAGCTGCAGCAGCTGTTCGCTGCCCAGGTGCACGCCCACGCCCAACGCACGCGCCAGTTCGATATCGCGGTTGAGCAACCATTGCACGCCGCTGCGGCGATGCGCACGCACGACCTGCTCGACCATCGCCTGCCGCTGCGGATGGGCCGTCGGCAACCGCAGTTGGATGCGCTGCTGGCCCGCAGCCACCACGCGCTGCAGCTGTTCATGCCACTGCTGCACGCCGCCCTCATCATCGGCCGGCGCCGGGGTGATCAGGTAGCTGTCGGGCTGGCGCAGGGCGGCCACCACCGGCAGGTCTGCCGGCGGCATTGAATAGCGGCCCAGCTTGTCCGGCGCCACCCAGGTGATCGCCTGGCCCTCCCGCCCACGCGGTGTCCCCTTCCAGCTGCGCACGTGGCGCACCTCCAGGGTCAGGTGCTTGTCCGGATAGCGCTGCGGCACATCCATCAGCCACTCGCCGACATCGGCCTCGATGCCCAGTTCCTCGCGCAGCTCGCGCACCAGCGCCTGTTCGGAGGTCTCGCCGGATTCGCGCTTGCCGCCGGGAAACTCCCACAGGCCGGCCATGTCGCGGTTCTCGGTACGGCGGTTGAGCAGCACGCGGCCACGGGCGTCGGTGATGACGGCGGCCACGACATGGATCGATCGGGTGGGGGAAGGCATGGGGGAAGCATGCCCAGAACAGGGCGGCCGGCGCAATCACGGATCCGCTGCAACTCCCCTGCCACAAACGAAAAGCCCCGCTTTCGCGGGGCTCTTCGGCATCAGCTCAGCTGGCCGTGGCAGTGCTTGTACTTCTTGCCACTGCCGCACGGGCACGGATCATTGCGGCCGATCTTCGGCTCGTCGCGCTGCATCTGCGCCACGCCCTGCTGGGCAGCCTGCACCTGCGCGGCTTCCTCGTCGGCGCTGTAGCCGCCCACGTCCTGGTGCTGGAACTGCGACTGGCTCAGGCGGGCTTCGGCCTGCTGGCGCTCGGCCGCTTCCAGCGCCTGCACTTCCTCGTCGCTGCGGATGCGCACGCGCGACAGCAGGGTCACCACTTCGCGCTTGACGTTTTCCAGCATGTCCGAGAACAGCTCGAAGGCTTCCTTCTTGTATTCCTGCTTGGGCTGCTTCTGCGCGTAACCACGCAGGTAGATGCCCTGGCGCAGGTAATCCATGCGCGCCAGGTGCTCCTTCCAGCTCTGGTCCAGCACGGTCAGCATCACGTGCTTCTCCAGCGCGCGCATGGTTTCTTCGCCCACGCCGGCTTCCTTCTCGGCAAAGTGCTGATTCACTCGTTCCTGCACCTTGGTGGCAATCGCTTCGGCGTCCAGCTCCTCGTGTTCCTTGACCAGGTCGGTCAGCGACATCTGCAGGCCGAAGTCCGACTCGAGGGTCGCTTCCAGGCCTCGCAGGTCCCACTGCTCGTCGATCGAGTTCGGCGGCACGAAGCGGGCCACCACGTCGAAGATCACGTCGTCGCGGATGCCGTCGACGTTGTCCTTCACCGATTCGGCGTCCAGCAGCTCGTCGCGCTGGGCGTAGATCACCTTGCGCTGGTCGTTGTTGACATCGTCGAAGTCCAGCAGGTTCTTGCGGATGTCGAAGTTGTGGGCCTCGACCTTGCGCTGCGCCTTCTCGATCTGGCGGCTGACCAGGCGGTCTTCGATGACGTCGTCTTCCTTCATGCCCATCATGCGCATGGCCTTCTGCACCCAGTCGGAGGCGAAGATACGCATCAGGTTGTCTTCCAGCGACAGGTAGAAGCGGGACGAACCCGGGTCACCCTGGCGGCCCGAACGGCCACGCAACTGGTTGTCGATACGGCGCGACTCATGGCGCTCGGTGCCGACGATGTGCAGGCCGCCCGCCGCCTTCACTGCCTCGTGGCGCTTCTGCCAGTCGGCCTTGACCGCGGCTTTCTGCTCGTCGGTCGCGTCCTCGCCCAGCGCGTGGAGCTCTGCTTCCAGCGAACCGCCCAGCACGATGTCGGTACCACGGCCGGCCATGTTGGTGGCGATGGTCACCGCGCCCGGACGGCCGGCGTTGGCGACGATGGTCGCTTCGCGGTCGTGCTGCTTGGCATTGAGCACTTCGTGCTTCACACCGGCCTTGCTCAGGTGCTCGGACAGCATTTCCGAAGTTTCAATCGAGGTGGTACCGACCAGCACCGGCTGGCCGCGCTTGGCGCATTCTTCGATGTCGGCCAGCACCGCATTGAACTTGCCCTTGCGGTTGAGGAACACCTGGTCCGGGCTGTCCTTGCGGATGGTCGGGCGGTTGGTCGGGATCACCACCACTTCCAGGCCGTAGATGCTCTGGAACTCGAAGGCTTCGGTATCGGCCGTGCCGGTCATGCCGGACAGCTTCTTGTACATGCGGAACAGGTTCTGGAAGGTGATGCTCGCCAGCGTCTGGTTCTCGCGCTGGACCGGCACGCCTTCCTTCGCTTCCACCGCCTGGTGCAGGCCATCGGACCAGCGGCGGCCGGCCAGGGTACGACCGGTGAACTCGTCGACGATGACCACTTCGCCGTCGCGCACGATGTAGTCCACGTCACGCTGGTAGATCGCGTGCGCGCGCAGGGCGGCGTTGAGATGGTGGACCACGGTCAGGTTCTGCGCCGCGTACAGGCCTTCGGTTTCGCCGTTGAGGATGCCGGCTTCCACCAACAGCTGCTCGGCGTGCTCCATGCCCGCTTCGGACAGGTGCACCTGCTTGCCCTTCTCATCGACCCAGAAATCACCTTCGCCGTCCTCGCTCTCCTGCTTGACCAGGTGCGGCACGACGCGGTTGACACGGATATACAGCTCCGGGGAATCGTCGGCCGGGCCCGAGATGATCAGCGGGGTACGCGCTTCGTCGATCAGGATGGAGTCGACTTCGTCGACGATGGCGTAGTGCAGGCCGCGCTGGTAGCGGTCGGCCTTGGACAGCGCCATGTTGTCGCGCAGGTAGTCGAAACCGAATTCGTTGTTGGTGCCGTAGGTGATATCCGCAGCGTAGGCTTCGCGCTTGTCGCTGTGCGGCATGCCCGGATACACCACGCCCACGCTCAGGCCCAGCCAGTTGTACAGCTTGCCCATCTGCGCGGCGTCGCGGCGGGCCAGGTAGTCGTTCACGGTGACCACGTGCACGCCCTTGCCTTCCAGCGCGTTGAGGTACACCGGCAGGGTCGCCACCAGGGTCTTGCCTTCACCGGTACGCATTTCTGCGATCTTGCCCAGGTGAAGCACCATGCCGCCGATCAGCTGCACATCGTAATGGCGCATGCCCAGCACGCGGCGGCCGGCTTCGCGGCACACCGCGAACGCTTCCGGCAGCACCTTGTCCAGGGCTTCACCATCGGCGATGCGCTGCTTGAACTCCGGCGTCTTGGCCTGAAGCTGCTCGTCGGAAAGCTTCTCGATCTCCGGCTCCAGCGCATTGATCTTGGCGACGATGCGGTTGAGCTGGCGCAGCTGTCGTTCGTTACGACTGCCAAATACGCGGGTAAGCAGGCTGTTGATCATTGAAGGAACCGGGTTGGATGGACACGACGCCCGGCCTCCCCCTGGGGATCCGTCCGCCGCAAACGAAACAGGGCGCTTGGCGCCCTGTCGATGGCAACACCCATTGTAGCTTGGGACGGGCGGCTGAGGTTTCAACCCCGAGGGGTAGTGCCGGCCGCTGGCCGGCAACCTCATGATCTTCGGCAGCGTCGCGGATTGCCGGCCAGCGGCCGGCACTACCAGATCAACCGCATCGGGTCAGAGCCCTCCCGCGGCGCGGAAGGGATACGACCCGGGATCAGCCGCGGCTGACGCGGCCGACCGGCGTGTTGCCGCCGTCGCCGAGGAATTTGCGCGGGTTGACCACGTTGCCGTTCTCCCACACCTCGAAGTGCACGTGGGCGCCGGTCGAACGACCGGTGGAACCGGCCTTGGCCACTTCCTGACCGGCACGGACCAGGTCGCCGGCCTTCACCACCAGGCGGGAATTGTGCGCGTAGCGGGTGACGTAGCCATTTCCGTGGTCGACGTCGACCACGTTGCCGTAGCCCCCCTTCACGCCGGCGAAGCTGACCACACCTTCGGCCACGGCCATCACCGGGTCACCGACCTTGGCGTGGAAGTCCATGCCCTTGTGGGTGGCGGCGCCTCGGCCGAACGGGTCGGCACGGGTGCCGAAGCCGGAGGTCACGTAGCTGTTGCGGATCGGCATGCGCGAAGGCACGGCGTTCTGCTGCAGCTGGTGGTCGAACATCAGCGACTCCATCACCGACAACTGCCGGCCTGAAGCAGCGAAGCGCTGCTCCAGCACCTGTAAGTCGGCGTTGACGTCCTTGACCGGGATGTCGCTGGTAGGACCGCCTGCGTCACCGTCACCGAGACCGGGGGTCTCGTTGAAGTCGAACTCGCCATCCTCCAGCTTGCCCATCTGGGTCAGCCGTTCGCCGAGCGCGTTGAGGCGGGTGGCCTGGGCCTGCAGCTCGCCGAGACGGGCCGCCAGCGCGTTGACCTGGGTCTGCGCATCGCGCTTGACCTTGGCCAGCTCCGCATCCTGGCGCTCGACCTTGGCCTGCAGCCGGGAATCATTCAGCGCGCTGACGCCAATGCCGCCAGCAAGGCCGATAATGCAGCCTACCCCGAGCACGCTGCCCAGCAGGGCGCGGGGGCGGTCCTCGAAATAGAACCGCAAACGCGTGATCGGCGACGATTTGGCCTGTCCTTCACGCGTTTTGATTACGATCTTTTTGAATGCCATCAGTGAGTTTTCATGTCTGAGCCGAAATCCAGCGTTCGCCCCGCGTCGGCACCGAAACCGGCGCTGGATGCGGTAATGGCGGACAAAAGCGGGAACCCGCTGCGGCGTGCCCTGTGGCTCGACGCGCTGGACCGACAGTTGCGCCCCCAGTTGCCGCCACCTCTGCGCAGCCGCTGCCGGCTGGCCAATGTGGACGGGGAACACCTCGTTTTTCTCGTCGAATCCCCGGTCTGGCATGCCAAGTTGCGGCTTGCCGAAGCCCAGTTGCTCGACGCGGCCCGTTCCATCGGGCTGAAGGCCACCAAGGTGACCATCAAGACTGCGTCTCCCACTCCCACGCGCTCCCCAGCGCTCGACAACCGGAATGGACCCCACGCAGTTTCAGCCGCCACGCACAAAGGGCTACGCGACGCCTTGGCTTGCCTGCAGGACGTTCCTTCCAAACCGAAGAAACGAACATGATGGCAACGGAGCATCCGGCTCCGCTCCCCGTCGCGCGTGTCACCACGGCGTGAAACATTTCGGGGGCCGGGTCGCATCCTAGCGGCCATCCAAGGGCCTGTCGTTAGATTGTTGTTAAAACAGCGTTAAATTCAGGCTCCGGATCCAACAGGTTCACAAAACCGTGACCTCGAACCGGCCTTGATGCCTTTTCAAGCGCACTGAATGCGTCGTCTTCGCCGGAAACAACAACGCCGCCTTGGGTGGCGGCGTTTTTATCTTTAAATTCAACGGCCTACGGAATCAGGCATAGGCCGGAGTGGCGTATTCGACCGGACCCGGGGTGGCAGGCGAGTCAAAGCTGACCCATTCCCAGGCAGTGGCATCGGCCATCAGCGCCCGCACCAGCTTGTTGTTGAGCGCGTGGCCGGATTTGAAGCCCTCGTAAGCGCCCAGCACCTGGCCACCGGCCAGGTAGAGGTCGCCGATCGCATCGAGGATCTTGTGGCGCACGAATTCGTCGGCGTAGCGCAGGCCGTCTTCGTTGAGCACGCGGAACTCGTCCAGCACGATGGCGTTGTCCATCGAACCGCCCAGGCCCAGGTTGCGCTCGCGCATGTATTCCAGGTCGCGCATGAAACCGAAGGTGCGCGCGCGGGAGATCTCCTTGGTGTAGGCCAGCGTCGAGAACTCGATTTCCTGGCGCGACTGCTTGGCCGGGATCATCGGGTGGTCGAACTGGATGGTGAAGCCCAGCTTGTAACCCTCGTACGGGGTGAAGCGGGCCACCTTGTCGCCCTCGGTCACTTCCACGGTCTTCAGCACGCGGATGAAGCGCTTGGGCGCATCCTGTTCCACGATGCCTGCCGACTGCAGCAGGAACACGAACGGGCCGGCCGAACCGTCCATGATCGGCAGCTCGGCCGAGGACAGTTCGACGATGATGTTGTCCACGCCCAGGCCAGCCAGCGCCGACATCAGGTGTTCGACGGTCTGGATCTTGGCGTCGTTGCAGGTCAGGCCGGTGCACAGGGTCACTTCGGTGACCAGCTCGGCCTTGGCCGGCACTTCCACCACCGGGTCCAGGTCCACGCGGCGGAACACGATGCCATGGTTGACCGGTGCCGGGCGCAGGGTCATGTAGACCTTGTCGCCGCTGTGCAGGCCAACGCCGGTGGCGCGGATCGTGTTCTTGAGGGTGCGTTGCTGGATCATGGGGGATGGACCGGAAGTGACACATTAGATTAACACGCACGCTCCCCTACCCCGGCTGAAACGCCGGCAGGACGCGCGTGAAGCAGGGCGGCCGGGCCCATCCTGGCCCGGCGCCCGCGTTTTCAGGACATGGTGGCGCTACCCGGGGAGGACAACCCCGGGCCGCCCCGCTCAGTCCGCCTGGCGGCGCAGGAACGCCGGGATGTCCAGGTAGTCGTTCGGCAGTTCCGCCGCAGCCGGGGCCGAGGAGGACGGCGCCGACGGGGCCGAAGCGGCCGCGGTATCGCTGCTGGCGCGACGCAGGCCCAGGCCCATGCCGCCGACGGCCTTGGACACGGCGTCGCCACCGTTGTCGAAGTCGCCGAACTCCGGCTGGCCGGTCGTGGCATTGCGGACCAGCTTGATCGGCGCACGCTCGCCCGGACGCTGGGTCTTGCTGGCCGAAACACGGTTCAGGCCGGTAGCGACCACGGTCACGCGCACTTCGTCCTGCATGTCCGGATCCAGCACGGTACCGACCACCACGGTGGCGTCTTCGGAAGCGAAGCCATCGATGGTGCGGCCGATCTCGTCGAACTCGGCCATGGTGAAGTCGGCGCCGGCGGTGATGTTGACCAGGATGCCGTTGGCACCGGCCAGGTTCACATCGTCCAGCAGCGGGTTCTGGATGGCGGCTTCGGCGGCGGCCTGGGCGCGGTCATCGCCACGGGCGGTGCCGGTGCCCATCATCGCCAGGCCCATTTCGGACATGACGGTACGCACGTCGGCGAAGTCGACGTTGATCAGGCCCGGACGCACGATCAGGTCGGCGATGCCCTGCACGGCGCCCTGCAGCACGTCGTTGGCGGCGCGGAAGGCCTGGATCATGGTCGCGTTGCGACCCAGCACGGTGATCAGCTTCTCGTTCGGGATGGTGATCAGCGAGTCGCAGTGCTGGCTCAGTTCCTCGATGCCCTTCAGCGCCACCTGCATGCGGCGACGGCCTTCGAACGGGAACGGCTTGGTGACCACGGCCACGGTCAGGATGCCCATTTCCTTGGCCAGCTGTGCCACCACCGGCGCAGCGCCGGTGCCGGTGCCGCCGCCCATGCCGGCGGTGATGAACACCATGTCCGCGCCCTGCAGCGCGTCCATGATGCGCTCACGGTCTTCCAGCGCGGCCTGGCGGCCGACTTCCGGGTTCGCGCCTGCGCCCAGGCCCTTGGTCACGTTGGTACCCAGCTGCAGCTGCAGCTTGGCACCACAATTCTTGATGGCCTGCGAGTCGGTGTTGGCGGTGATGAATTCCACGCCGTCCACCGCCGAGTTGACCATGTGCGCCACGGCATTGCCGCCGCCGCCGCCCACGCCAACCACCTTGATCACCGCATTGGGTGCCATCTTTTCGATCAGTTCAAAATGCGCCATGTCCGTGTCCTCGTTGTATCCGCTTGTCGGTGGCATGGACGGTCGGGCCTCCTGCCTTCGCGTGTCATGTTGCCGTTGCGGCTGTGTGGGTTGTGTATTGCGTTGTTGCGTTGTTGCGTTGTGATGCGGGTACTGCGGGTGTTGCGCCGGGCCGGGCCCGGAGTTGCGGGTTCCGCGTCAGAACTCGCCGCGGAACCAGGTCTTGAGTTTCTTGAACATGCTTCCAGCGCGCCCGGTCGGCAGCGATGGCCGGCGCGGGTGCTCGATCTGGCTGCCCATCAGCAGCAGGCCCACGCCGGTGGCGTGCACCGGGTTGCCCACCACTTCGCCCAGGCCGGTGACGTGCTGCGGGATGCCCACGCGCACCGGCATCTGCAGCATTTCCTCGGCCAGTTCGACCACGCCCTCCATCTTCGAGGCGCCACCGGTCAGCACCATGCCGGCGCGCACCAGTTCCTCGAAGCCGGAGCGGCGCAGTTCGGCCTGCACCATCTCGAAGATCTCCTCGTAGCGGCCCTGCACCGCCTGCGCCAGCGAATGGCGCGGCATGCGGCGCGGTGGACGGTCGCCCACCGACGGCACCTGGATGCTTTCCTCGGCGGTGGCCAGCTGGGCCAGGGCGCAGGCGTAGCGCACCTTGATCTGCTCGGCTTCCGGGGTGGGCGTGCGCAGCATGTGCGCGATATCGTTGGTGACGTGGTCGCCGGCGATCGGCAGCGAGGCCGTGTGGCAGATCGCACCCTGCACGAACACCGCGATGTCGGTGGTGCCGGCGCCCATGTCGACCAGCACCACGCCCAGCTCGCGTTCGTCAGCGGTCAGCACCGCCACGCTGGAGGCCAGCGAGGACAGCACCAGGTCGTCTACCTGCAGGCCACAGCGCTGTACGCACTTGCTGATGTTGGCTGCGGCCGACTGCGCGCACACCACCAGGTGCGCATGCACCTCCAGGCGCACGCCGGTCATGCCGACCGGGTTGCGGATGCCTTCCTGCGAATCGTCCAGCACGTACTCGCGCGGGATCGCGTGCAGGATCTTCTGGTCGGCCGGAATCGCCACCGCCTTGGCCGCATCGAGCACGCGATCCAGGTCGCCCCAGGTCACTTCCCCGTCGCGGATCGGCACGATGCCGGGCGAGTTCTTGCACTGCACGTGGTTGCCGGAGATCGAGGCGTACACCGAGCGGATCTCGCAGCCGGCCATCAGCTCGGCTTCTTCCACCGCGCGCTGGATCGACTGCACGGTCGATTCGATGTCCACCACCACGCCGCGCTTCAACCCGCGCGATTCGTGCGAGCCGATGCCGATCACTTCGATCGGGTTGCCCGGCGAATACTCGCCCACCAGCGCCACCACCTTGGAGGTGCCGATGTCCAGGCCAACGATCAGCGATTTGTCACCCTTGCGATTCATGTCC